>JABAZK010000024.1 GCA_018608485.1 Flavobacteriaceae bacterium
TAAAAGAAATTCATATACAAAGATTTCCCTACAATGATTTCTTATACTATGAATACAAAGAAGACTAAATTAGTCATCAGTTGTTTGATCTTCAATAATACCAAGGCGTTTAGCTCTGCGTTCCCAGCTTTTTCTAGCTAAAAGCTGCATGTCTTCAATGGTATCACTTTCATCCATAATTTCCAAACCGAGAAGAGTTTCAATCATATCTTCCTGAGTTACCAGACCACTAACTGAGCCGTATTCATCAACTACCAACGCAATATGTTCTCGCTCATCTATCAATTTATCAAACAAACTTGGAATTGGTAAATTTCTTTCTGTAATTAAAATTGATCGTTTAATATTTTTAAGAGGTTGCTTCCCATTTCCTCTAATAATGGCCTCCAATAACTGATCTTTTAAAAAATATCCTGAAATATTATCTGATTTTTCGGTGTAGATTGGGATTCTTGAAAAGCGTAACATTTGATTTTCATCAAAAAAATCTTGAATGGTTTGATCTTCATTTGCAGATTTTAAAACAGTTCTGGGTGTCATAATATCTCGTACTCTAACTTCTTTGAAATTTAATAGATTTTTAATGACGTTACTTTCTGACGTTTGAAAAACCCCCTCTTTTTCAGCGATCTCAGTCATAGCAGTGAAGTCTTCTCTACTTAAAACACTACCATGTCCTTTGCCACCAATCAAACTTGTAGTGAGTTGAAGTAGCCAAAGAATCCCAGTGTATTTCAAAGGAAAAATTAAGATAAGTAGTGCTTTTGACGTAAAATGTGCTAATTGTTTCCAGTAAGTAGCGCCTATTGTTTTTGGAATGATCTCTGATACTATTAATATTAATAAAGTCATAATAGCAGAAACGATACCCACTATATTAATTCCTAATAATTCAATTTTATATGGAAGTTGCTCAGCCTGAACTCCAACTAAAATTGCACCCACCGTATGGGCTATAGTATTTAGTGTTAAGATTGCAATTAAAGGTTTGTCTACATCTTTTTTTAACTCCTCTAAAATTGAAGCATAAGTAAATCCTTCCTTCTTTTTTAAATTAATATACGTTGAGCTAACGCTTAGTAAAACAGCTTCTAGAATAGAACAAAGAAATGAGAAAAATATAGAAACAGTTGCGTAAACAAGTAATAATGTCATTAATTAATTTTAGATAGTAAATATATCAAAAAAGAAAACTTGAAACTATTTCAATTCTATTGATTGATAAATTTTTAGAAAATATAATTTACACCTAAGCCAAATAATTGCTTAAACTGAATATATCTAGAGGCGTTATCATCAATAATCATATGAAGGTTTAGATTTGTAGATAAGTACTTGTTTATTTGCATAACAAAATTAATTTGATAATTAAGGTCAATATTTTGGGGTTCTTCAAGATAGTTAGCATATGCATTGAAAATATTTTCAACAGTTACATTATCCATTAAAGTTGCTTTATAATATATTGAGGTGTAAAAACCTAATTGATAAAGAGATGTTTCTCCTATCTCTGTTCCATATTGTCCAGAAAAATCTTCACTTACAAAAGTAGCTTTGGTAGTAGCAGGAGCAATGTTAATATTAAAATGATCAGATTTTTTATAAATAATACCAGGTCCAATTGTTATGTATCCTGGCGCAAAAAAGTCTGATGTTACTTTTTTTTCTGCCGATGAATAATCGTATCCTGTTGTAAATTGACTGCGAATATTGGTAAAGAATGAATAGGACCAATTAGTAGAGGTTTTTTTAGAGACTAAAGAATTAAATTCAAACTGATCATCTGTTTTTCTTGAGCCAGTTCCACTAATATTACTAATTCCATATTTGGTAATTATTTTATTGTCCCATGCCCAATTACCCCTCTTGTAATTAAAATCATAATTGATACTTACAGTTCCTGAGACTGCATTTTCTCCACCTGCAATCCAATTAGAAAATGAAGCTTGATTAAACAATAAGGTAAACGTCCCTTTTTTAGTCCAGTTTGATATTGAATCTAAATTATTTTGTTGAGCAAAATTTGAAATGCTAGCCATTAGGAAGCAAAGTGTAGTTATTTTTTTCATCTTATTAGGGGGGTTAAATAAGATTGCTAAAATAAGAATTATAATGAAATAACGAGCCCTAGTAACTTATATTTTATGAAAAGTATAATTAACGCCAAGCCCAAAAAGTTGCCTAAATTGTATTTTACTTGAAGCATTTGTATCAGATTTTAAATGTAATGTTAAGTTCACAGATAAGTATTTATTTACATCAACTTCAAAGTTTGCTTGATGATTAATATCTATATTTTGAGGGTTGTCAATATAGTCTGAGTATAAAGCAATAATGTTCTCTACAGTAACATTATCCATCAATTTAAATTTTAAAAAAGCAGACATATTTAATCCAATACCATAAATAGATCTCTTTCCTTCAGGAACACCGTACATCCCAGAAAATGGTTTTGAAACAAAAATAAATCTTGAAGTTGCAGGAGCTATATTCACTCTTAAATTTTCATTTTTACGCCACAGTATACCTGGCCCAAAACTAAAATATGCAGGAGACATAATAGATGAAACTTCTAATCTAGGATCTTTAGAGTAATCAAAACCTCTTGAAAATTGAGATATAAAGTTTGAAAAAAAAGAGATATACCATTCTTCGATAGACTCCAGTGCGAGAATAGAGTTGTATTCAAATCGATCATCTGTTTTTCTAAAGCCTTGTTTATTTACATGAGATATACCATATGAAGAAATGATTTTATTATCCCATTTCCATTTTTTATTTCTATAATTAAAATCATAATTAACACCGATATTTCCTGCTACATTATTTTCACCACCCGCTAGCCAATTTGAAAAAGATGTTTGGTTAAAAATAAAATTAACTCTACCATTTACAGACCATTCTTCTAAAGCTTCTTTTTTTTCTTTTTGCTCATTTTTTAAAATGGAGTCTAGCTTGAGTTGCAGTGATGCAATGTTATTTTTTAATTCAATTTTTTTGATAGAGTCTATTCTTTTGATAGAGTCTTTTTTTATTTGAGAAAAACAAGTGGCTGAAAATAAAAAGAATATGATGAATAATTTTTTCATAAACCTAGTCAGATAGTGTAAGATTATTTTTTTCTTTTAGATATTGGAACAGTAGAGCAAGCCTCTCCGTACATAATAGTTTTTGCTATAGGATGTAATTTTTGAATTAACATTGCAAAAGCTGATGAGGGTATGGGTTTATTCGCGCAGCCTTTAATTATTATAGATTTATCTTGTAACCTTTCAGTATTGTAATTTTGGATAATTTCACTGAATATGATAGTTTCTAAAAGGTCTAAATCTCCCACAACAATTTTTTTTGCAAATGGAGCTAGTTTAGCGGAAATTAATAAATAAGCCCACGAGGGTATAATAGCATCTTCAGAACATGTTAAAGCAACAAAAGAGTCTTTATAAATAGACCAATCATGGTTTCTCACGGAAGTTCTAAAATCTTTCTCCTTCAAAATAATTCCCTCGTATAGCCAATCTTTAATGTCTAGAGAAATTCTTCTGCCTGCAGGATATAATTCCTCTAAATCAATATTTATAAGGCTACTATTCGAAACTCTATTAATTATTTCTTTAGACATTTTTATTACTTAATATATAAAATGATTGTTTTTATAACATTCCTAGTTCTAGTTTTGCCTCATCACTCATCATATCCTGTGTCCAGGTAGGGTCAAATGTGATTTCTACCTCAGCAGTATTTATTTCTTTTAAAGATTTAACTTTATCTTCAATTTCTATAGGAAGACTTTCAGCAACTGGGCAATTAGGTGACGTTAAAGTCATCAATATTTTTGCATCATTTTTTTCATTAACAAACACGTCATATATCAATCCAAGCTCATAAATATCTACAGGGATTTCAGGATCATAAATTGTCTTTAAGACACCTACTATTTTATCTCCTATTACTTGTATTTCTTCTTCTGTCATTTTTTGAAATTTATTTTTCAGATCTATTTAATAGATGTATTAGCTTGTTGTGCAATGGCATAAAGTTTAATCTGTTTTAGCATAGACACAAGACCATTTGCTCTTGTTGGAGACAAATGTTCTTTTAAGCCTATTTTATCAATAAAAATAGTGTCAGCCGCCAAAATATCTTTTGGTGTTTGGTTTGTAAAAACACGTAACAGTAATGCTACCAATCCTTTTGTTAAAATAGCATCGCTGTCTGCAGTAAAATTTATTTTAGAATCATTCATTTTTGAATACAACCAAACTTTAGATTGACATCCCTTAATGATATTTTCCTCAATTTTATATTGATCATCAATTAGAGGAAGGGATTTGCCTAATTCTATCAAGTATTCGTATCGTTCCATCCAATCATCAAAGAGGTTAAACTCATCAATTATTTCTTCTTGTATTTCTCTAATTGTCATTTTTAAAACTTATTTTTGATGCTTCAGAAACTGTAATTTAACATTCACAAAATTACGGTAAAAAAAATTAAAATGAGTAAACTATTAGTAGTTGGAACTGTTGCATTTGATGCCATCGAAACCCCTTTTGGCAAAACTGATAAAATTTTAGGGGGATCTGGAACTTTTGTTGGATTAGCAGCAGCACATTTTGGTGTTCAAACGGGTATTGTGTCAGTTGTTGGTGGTGATTTTCCTCAATCATATTTAAGTATGATGAATGATAAAGGAATTAATACTGATGGAGTTGAGGTTATTCAGGACGGGAAAACATTTTTTTGGAGTGGAAAATATCACAATGACATGAATTCAAGAGACACGCTAATTACTGAATTAAATGTTTTAGCAGATTTCACCCCAGTAGTTCCAGAAACTTTTAGAGATGCAGCAATTGTTGTTTTAGGGAATTTACATCCTTTAACTCAGAGTTCGGTGTTAGATCAGTTGAGTGCACAACCCAAGTTAGTCATCTTAGATACCATGAATTTTTGGATGGATGCAGCTTTAGAAGATCTTCATAAGGTATTAAAAAGAGTTGATGTAATTACGATTAATGATGAAGAGGCTCGTCAATTAAGTGGAGAATATTCATTAGTAAATGCAGCTAAGAAAATACATTTGATGGGCCCTAAATTTGTAGTGATCAAAAAAGGAGAGCATGGAGCATTGTTATTTAATGACGGAAAAATGTTTTATGCGCCTGCACTTCCTCTAGCCGAGGTTTTTGATCCAACTGGTGCAGGAGATACTTTTGCTGGAGGTTTTTCTGGCTATATAGCTAAGAGTGAAGATATTTCTTTTGAAAGCATGAAAAATGCTGTTATTTATGGATCAAATTTGGCATCTTTTTGTGTCGAAAAATTTGGTACTGAAAGAATGGAAGCTCTTCAAAGTGACGAAGTGCATGAGAGATTAAAAGTATTTAAAGAGTTAACACAATTTGATATTAAATTAACATAAATCCGTCTCTATGCGGATTTTTTTCATTTAAAAATAAAATGACCAAACTATGAGCGACGCTATTAAACACGAATGTGGAATTGCCTTAGTAAGATTAAAGAAACCATTACAGTTTTATAAAGATAAATACGGTTCTGCTTTTTATGGAATCAACAAAATGTATTTATTGATGGAGAAACAGCATAATAGAGGACAAGACGGTGCTGGTTTTGCTAGTGTAAAGTTTAATGTTTCACCAGGTACAAGATACATTAGTAGAGTGAGGTCTAATAAATCACAACCCATCCAAGATATATTCGCTCAAATAAATGATCGCTTAAACGGGGTTTTAGAAAAAAATCAAGACAAAATAGATGATGTGTCTTGGCAAGAGGAGAATCTTCCATATTTAGGCAATTTATTTCTAGGACATGTTCGATATGGAACTTTTGGTAAAAATAGTATCGAGAGTGTTCATCCTTTTTTGCGCCAAAGTAACTGGAAACATCAAAACTTAATCGTAGCTGGAAACTTCAACATGACGAATTCAAAAAAATTACTTGAAGAGTTAGTTGAGTTAGGGCAACACCCAAAAGAGTTTACTGACACTGTTACGGTTTTGGAGAAAATAGGACATTTTTTAGAAGAGGAGGTTTCACAATTATATATACAGGCAAAAGAAAAAGGATTTAATAAAAAGGATGCTTCGCCTTTTATTGAAGAAAATTTAGATTTACAAAATGTTTTAAAAAGATCCTCCAAAAATTGGGACGGTGGTTATGCTATGGCAGGTCTAGTGGGGCATGGTGATGCCTTTGTATTAAGAGATCCAAACGGAATTAGGCCTACGTATTTTTATGAAGATGAAGAAGTAGTCGTAGTAGCCTCAGAAAGACCTGTAATTCAGACAGTATTTAATGCAAATATTAGTGATGTCAAAGAGTTAGAGAGAGGTCATGCGCTTATTATAAAAAAGAATGGTGTTACGTCAATAAAAGAGGTAAACAAACCAAGAGAAAAGAAATCTTGTTCATTTGAGCGCATTTATTTTTCTAGAGGTAGTGATGCAGATATTTATCAAGAACGTAAAAACCTGGGGAAATTTGTTTTTCCACAAATATTAAAGTCAATTGATAATGATATTTCAAACAGTGTTTTTTCATTTATACCTAATACTGCTGAAACCTCTTTTTATGGAATGACAGAAGCAGCTGAAGATATTTTAAATGAACAGAAAACTTCAAAAATATTATCTGGAGGAAAATCTTTGTCAGCTCAAAAAGTAACAGAAATTTTATCAGAGAGACCAAGATTTGAAAAAATAGCAATTAAAGATGCTAAATTGAGAACCTTCATTGCAGATGATAGTAGTAGAGATGATTTAGTTGCTCATGTTTACGATGTTACTTATGGCGTTGTAAAACCAACTGATAACTTGGTAATTATTGATGATAGTATTGTTAGAGGAACTACTTTAAAGAAAAGTATTATTAAAATTTTGGATAGACTAAATCCTAAGAAAATTGTAGTAGTTTCATCTGCACCTCAAATTCGATATCCAGATTGTTATGGAATTGATATGGCTAGAATAGAGGATTTTATTGCTTTTAGAGCAGCCTTAGAATTGCTGAAAGAAACTAATCAATATCAGTTAGTAGATACAGTATATAAAAAAGCAATTGATCAACGGGAAAAAGAAGATGCTGAAATTATTAATTATGTTAAAGAGATTTACAGCCCATTTTCCACTGAACAAGTGTCTCAAAAAATTGCTCAAATTTTAAAAACAAAAGACATTAATGCAGAGGTAGAGGTTATCTACCAAAATGTAGAGGATTTACATAAGGCATGTCCAAGCAATTCCGGAGATTGGTATTTTACCGGAAATTACCCAACTGATGGTGGGCATAGAGTAGTAAATGAAGCCTTCATAAACTTTTATGAAGGAAATAATAAGAGGGCTTACTAAAAGAGCATTATATAATAAAAGGCACCCAATTGGGTGCCTTTTATTATATATAAAATCTTACAAAATTATTTATTAGCCTCGTATCTGCTGGCTACCTCATTCCAGTTGATCACATTAAAAAATGCATTGATATAATCTGGACGCCTATTTTGATAATTTAGGTAATAAGCGTGTTCCCAAACATCAAGACCTAAAATAGGAGTTCCTCCGCAGGTAACACCTGGCATTAATGGATTATCCTGGTTTGGAGTAGAACATACCTCTACTTTTCCTCCTGGAAGAACACATAACCATGCCCAGCCAGATCCAAACTGAGTTGCTGCAGCGTTTGAAAAAGTATCTTTAAAAGCATCAAAAGATCCAAACGCTTCCATGATAGCATTCTTTAAATCTCCTGATAGCTCTCCTTTATTACTAGGATTTATTACTGTCCAAAATAGAGAATGATTGTAAAAGCCTCCTCCATTATTTCTAACAGCTCCATTAGACATGTCAAGAGTATTTAAAATATCTTCAATAGATTTTCCTTCTAAGTCAGTTCCAGCAATAGCGCCATTTAATTTTGTAGTATATCCATTGTGATGTTTGCTATGGTGTATCTCCATAGTTTTAGCATCTATGTTAGGTTCTAGTGCATCATATGCATATCCTAAATTTGGTAATTCGAAAGCCATAATTTTGAGTTTTAAATTGGTGTTGCAAAAATTTTAAACAAATTTAACTATTAATAATGATGCAAACAAGAGGTTAACTTTGTGAAAACTTATAGGAGTATAAAGAAAGATTATTTAGCAGTTTTCATAAACTCCTCTACTTTAATGACCATATTTTTACTTCCACAAATAAAAGGCACACGTTGGTGAAGTTCTGAAGGTTCAATATCCATAATTCTACTAAAACCATCACTAGCCCTCCCATTTGCTTGTTCTGCTAAAAAAGCCATTGGATTACATTCATATAATAATCGAAGCTTTCCATTTGAGTTTTTTGAACTTTTAGGATACATATAAATCCCTCCCTTAATCATATTTCTGTGAAAATCTGAAACTAAAGATCCTATGTACCTACTAGTATAGGGTCTGTTGTCCTCTTCTTTTTCCTCTTGACAATATTTTATGTAATTTTTAATTCCCTGTGGGAAGTGAATATAATTACCTTCATTAACAGAGTAAATGGTTCCATTTTTAGGAAACTTTATATCTGGATGTGATAAGTAGTAACTTCCAATTGCAGGATTTAATGTAAATCCGTTGACACCGTCTCCTGTTGTATATACAAGCATTGTAGATGTTCCATATACAATATAACCAGCTGCTACTTGTTGGTTTCCTTTTTGTAAAAAATCTTTTAATTGAACAGGGGTTCCAACAGGAGTAACACGTCTGTATATTGAAAAAATTGTTCCAACAGACACATTAACATCAATATTAGACGAACCATCTAGGGGGTCTATTAAAACAATGTATTTATTTTGATGATTTTCATCCTGACTATTTATGGTGATAAAATCGTCCTCTTCTTCGCTAGCAATTCCGCAAACAATATTTCTGTTTGTAAGTGTTTGTATAAACTTTTCATTGGCGTAAATATCAAGTTTTTGTTGATCCTCTCCTTGTATATTTGTATCACCAGCTGCTCCTATAATGTCTACTAAACCTGCCTTATTTACTTCGTGGTTTACTACTTTAGCTGCCAAACGTATAGAATTTATTAATCTAGAGAGCTCACCTGAAGTATATTTAAATGATGATTGATTTTCAATAATAAATTCGCCAAGGGTTTGGTTTTTAGTAGCCATTTTTAGTCAATTTTTATTATGCAAAGATGCTGATTTTTTATAAAACTACAACGATTTCGTAGTTGATTTTAGAAGCTAAATTTTTTCAGCTGATTTCAAAAAAACTATCTTTGAGAAAAATTTATAAAAAATGAATTTTACGGTAAGACTAGCGCAAACGACAGATATGGAATCAGTACTTAATTTAATTACTGAGCTAGCAGTTTTTGAAAATGAACCACATGCAGTAGATATTACCGTTGAAGACTTAATTAGGGATGGTTTTTCTGAACCACCAAAGTTTAGGGTTTATGTTGCAGAACAAGAAAATACGATTATTGGGATTGCGCTTTTTTATGAACGATTTTCAACATGGAAAGGGAGAACTTTACATCTAGAAGATTTAATTGTTACAAAAAGTAAACAAAAAATAGGTGCAGGGAAAGCTCTTTACACTGCAGTTTTAAAGTATGCTTATGATCATCATTTTAATAGAGTTGCTTGGGAGGTAATAGACTGGAATAAAAATGCTATTGATTTTTACAAAAGTACAGGGGCTACTTATTTAAATGATTGGTCAGTGGTTCAAATGAATAAAGAAAATTTAGAAAAATTTATTCAAGATAATTAATATGAAGGTTTTTAAATTTGGTGGAGCTTCCATAAAAAGTGCTAATGCAATTAAAAACGTAGCTAAAATTCTTAATTCTCAAGATTTAAGTAATTGTTTATTGGTTATCTCTGCTATGGGAAAAATGACCAATGCTTTTGAAAAAATTACTGATGCATATTTTAATAATGATCAAGAAAAACTCACAGAATCTATAGATTTTACCTCTAATTTTCATTTAAGAATAATCAATAATCTTTTTGCAGAAAATCATGTAATACACCAAAAAATCACTGTTTTATTTCGACAATTAGTGCGTTTTTTAACTCAAAATAAATCAAGAAACTATGATTATTTATACGATCAAATAGTTTCTTATGGTGAACTGTTATCTACAATAATTGTTAGTGATTACTTAAATGAAATAAAAATTCATAATAATTGGGTAGATGTAAGAGAAATCATAATTACTGATGCTGTTTTCAGAGATGCCACAGTTAATTGGCAAGAAACAGAAAAACGTATTAAGGCCAAGGTAGATTTTTCAAAATTAACGATAGTTCAAGGATTTATTGGAGGTGATTTAAATGGAAATACAACTACTTTGGGAAGAGAAGGCTCTGATTTTACTGCAGGAATTTTTGCCTATTGCTTAGATGCTGAAAGCCTCACTATATGGAAAGATGTTTTAGGAGTATTAAATGCTGATCCCAGAGAATTTAAAGAGGTTCAATTACTGGAGCATATTTCTTACGAAGAAACTATAGAAATGGCTTTTTATGGAGCTTCAGTAATTCATCCAAAAACTATAAAACCAATTCAAAATAAAAAAATACCCTTGATTGTAAGATCTTTTAAAAATCTTAATTCTCCGGGAACTAAAGTAAGTGAGGGAGTTACTCTAGAACCTACTATCCCATGTTTTATAGTTAAAAAAAATCAAGTATTAGTTTCAATTTCCTCATTAGATTTTTCATTTATAGTAGAGGAAAATATCAGTGATATTTTTAAGCTTTTCCACAAATACCAACTAAAAGTAAATTTAATACAAAATTCCGCGATCAGTTTCTCGGTGTGTGTTGATAACAATCTTAATCACTTTGATTTATTTTACAATGAAATAAAAAACATGTACAAAGTATCTTTTGTTAAAAATGTTGATTTATTCACTGTTAGATATTTTACAGAAAACTCACTTGAGGGAATTTATAAACTAGGAACTTCTCTAGTAACTCAAATCAATAAAAATACTGCTCAAATAATAATTCAAAAAAAATAATTGAGTTGATTTTTTGTTTTTTTGGTTATGTTTGTATTTAGTTGAAATTTATCTATGGAGTTAGTAACATCAAAAGAAATTGCCAAAGTAATAGGGACTGATAAATTTGGTTTTGTTGGTACTTTTATTGGATGGATTTTACTGAGATTACTTAGAATATCTGAAGTCAACAAAATATATCAAAAGCACAAAGACAAAAAAGACCTCCTTTTTTTAAATAGAATTTTAGATGAATTTCAAATCGAGTTTGAGATTCCTGATGAAGACTTAAAAAGAATACCTAAAAATGGCTCTTTTATTACAGTTTCAAATCATCCTTTAGGAGGAATCGATGGAATTCTTTTATTGAAATTATTAATTGAACACAGACCGGACTATAAAATAATTGCAAATTTTTTATTACACAGAATTCAACCCCTAAAACCCTATGTAATGCCAGTAAATCCTTTTGAGAATCATAAGGATGCCAAATCTAGTTTACTGGGTTTAAAAAGTTCACTTAATCACTTAAAGAATGGTAGTCCTTTAGGGATTTTTCCAGCAGGAGAAGTATCTACATATAGGGATGGGAAATTAATGGTTGATAAGCCATGGGAATTAGGAGCTGTTAAGTTGATAAAAAAAGCTGAAGTGCCAGTTATTCCAATATATTTCCATGCAAAAAACAGTAAGTTATTTTATATATTATCAAAAATTAGCGATACGTTTAGAACTGCTAAATTACCTTCAGAGTTATTATCTCAAAAAAATAGAGTCATTAAGGTTAGAATAGGAAAACCTATATCTGTTAAAGATCAATTGGAGTACAAAGACATCAATTCTTTTTACGAATACTTAAGAAAGAAAACTTACATGTTGGCAAACCCTTTTGTTAAAAATCCACAAAATATTCTTTCGACTCAAAATTTAAAAATTCCAATACCTCCAAAAAAAATAAGTTCTCAAAAAAATACTCATGGTTTTATCAAAGAAGTTGTTTTATTAAGAAAAAAAGGTAAGAGACTTTTAGAAAGTAAAAACTATGAAGTGTTTTTTGCATCAGCAACGGAAATACCAAATCTATTACATGAAATAGGCAGGCAAAGAGAAATTACTTTTAGAGATATTGGAGAAGGAACAAATAAGTCAATAGATATAGA
>JABAZK010000017.1 GCA_018608485.1 Flavobacteriaceae bacterium
CGTTTTGATGGTTCTGCCCATGATATTTTAAGACAACCATCATGGTTGCCATTATATTTAGATGAAAACACAATTAGATTTGTTAATAGAACTAGAGATGGAGGTAAATATGCAAATGCTCAAGTAGGAGATTATGCAATACAAAGAATGTTTGATGATTTTGATTTGGCAACTGGTTTGCCAGTTCCAAATGGAGGTAGCGGTTTAGATATAAGTAATACATCTAATACTAACCCAGCAGCAAAAGTTTTAGAAAGAGAACGTACAGATAGTAAATTTAAAATATTTGGTTCTATGTATGCAAAATACAAGATTACAGATGATTTAACATTTAGAACTACTGTTGGTGGAGATTTTCAAAATTCTAATTTCAGAAGATGGCAAGGTGTAGAGTCAGACAGAAGAGGAGCAGCTAGAGCATCTCTAACTTTATCTACCGTAAACAGAACACATTTAATAACAGAAAACTATTTTACTTACGATAAGTTATTTGGTAAACATGAAATTGATGCAGTTGTTGGTATGGGTGCTGAAAGCTGGAAAACTGATGTTAATGGTTCTTTTGGAGCTGGTTATGATTCTGATGTTTTACAAACATTGTCTGCAGCAGATCCTTTAACTGTAACTGCTTATTCCGAAGAATTTGAAGAGAGTTTGTTATCTTTTTATGGAAGGTTAAATTATGCTTATGATGATGCTAGATTTTTGGCCTCTGTTAGTTTAAGAACAGACGGTTCCTCACAATTTGGACCCAATAATAAATATGGTTTTTTCCCTGCAGTATCTGTAGGTTGGAATATTCACAAAGAAAGCTTTCTAGAGGAAGTAGATGCCATTAATATTTTAAAATTAAGAGTTAGTTATGGTATTACTGGTAATAAAGATGTGAGAACTTTTCCAAGAAATAATCAGATAGAAAGTTATCCATTCTTATCATTATTAGCTCCAAGTACAGCTATTTTTGATGGCAATACTTCAGCATCAGGTATAAACCCAATAAATATTGCAAACCCTGATTTAAGATGGGAAAAATCAATTGAATTTAATCCAGGTATAGATTTTGGATTATTTAATAATGTACTTTATGGTTCTTTAGATTACTACATAAAGACAAGTGAGGATTTATTAATTGAGAACCCAATTTCAACAACTACTGGTTTTGCAAATTCGTTGATCAATATAGGTGAAGTAAAGAATGAAGGAATTGAATTAGAGTTAAGAACCAGAAATATTTCTAGAGAAAACTTTAAATGGTCTTCAACTTTAATAACATCAAGTAACAAAAATACACTTGTAGATTTTGCTGATTCAAATGGGCAAATTCAAAGTGTAGATTCTAAAAGAGCAGCAGAATGGACTAACTTAGTAGGGAATCCTATTTCATCATTTTATGGTTGGGTAGTAGATTCAGAAATTCCTTTAGAATATTTGAATAATCCATATCACCCAATAGGCGCACAAGCACAAGATGTTTATGTTAAGGATTTAAATGGTGACGGTTTAATTGATGATGATGATAAAACTATTTTGGGGAGCCCATATCCAGATTTGGTATGGAGTTTAGCAAATGAATTTAAACTTGGAGATGTAGACATTAGTTTTATGTTTCAAGGAAGTCATGGTGCTGAAATTAGAAATATGGGAGATCAGTATATTTTTAATCATTTTAATTCTGCACAAGATTTTATTAGCTCTACACCAAACCAAGGGTTTATTAAACAAAAAATCTTTACAAATAGTATCATACAAGATGCTTCTTACATTGCTTTAAGAAATTTAAATATTGGATATAATTTTTCAGATAATTTACTTTCTAAAATAGGATTTACAAAAGGAAGAGTTTTTGTTACAGGTCAGAATTTAATGTATTTGACTGCAGCTAACTATACAGGTTTTAATCCTGAGTCAGTAAATACTACCAAGCCAGGAACATACGGCTATCAGAGGGCAGGTTCCCCTGTATTTAGTACTGTTTCTGTAGGAGTTAATATAGAATTTTAATAAAACACAACACAGATGAAAACAATAAAAAATTTACTTATTTTATTATTAATTACAACATATGTTTCTTGTGATGAAGATTTTTTAGACCCAATACCTACATCTTCATTGTCTAGTAATAATTATTATACAACACCAGAACAAGTTGAAACAGGAGTAATAAATATTTATGATGCAATTCAAGGAGTAAATTCAACAAGTACTAATGATAATCATAGTATTCAATATGAGTTTTACTTAACAGAAATGAGAAGTGATAACACAAGGACTAAAAGTACAGAGGGAGAAGCTGCACAATTTGAAAACTATACAGTAGAAGCTAATAATGGTATTGTAGCGGACTATTATGCAAGTTTTTATAATGTAATATTTAGATCAAACGTTGTATTAGAAAACTTAGATGCTGCAGGTGAATCAGCAGCTAAATTTGAGGCAGAAGCAAGATTTACTAGAGCCTATGCTTATTTTAATTTAGTTCGTTTATACGGAGATGTTCCTTTAGTAGAAACAATTATTACTCCAGAAAATAAGGAAACTGCTTACACAAGAGTTGATGCTTCAAATATTTATGATTTAATTGTTTCAGACTTACAGATTGCAGTGGCAGGTTTAGAAGATGGCAGTAAGTTTAGAGCTTCTAAAGCAGCTGCAGAGACTTTATTAGCAAAAGTATACCTTACTCTAGGAAGATATGGTGAAGCCCAAACATTATTAGAATCTGTAATGAATCCTTCTCGAGGTTTTGCTTTAGAGGCTAACTTTAAAGATGTATTTTTTAATGAAGGAAATAATGAAATTATTTTTGGAGTTGGTTATTTAGGGGATTCCGTAGATAGTCAAAATTTTTCAGCAGAATGGTTAAATGCAGTTGGTAGAACAAGTGGTGTTAATTATGTAACTAATGATGCAAAAGCGGCATTAGATTTACTAGGAGGTAACAGAACTATGTATTCCTACAGAGTAGATATTGCACAAGCAACACAACACCAAGTAGTAAAATATATTCCTGATGGAGATATGACACTTGGAATTACTTCAACTTCTAGTGATCCAACAAAAGCAGGTAATGATTGGATAGTTTTACGTTTTGCAGATGTATTATTAATGCATGTTGAAGCTATTATGGCTGGAGCTCAAAATACAACTAGTACCAACGCATTAGCTTCTTTTCAAGAAGTTAGGAATAGAGCTGGTTTAACTGCTACGGTAAGTAGTATTACTAAACAAGAATTAATGGATGAAAGAAGGGTAGAACTTGCTTTTGAAAATCATAGACTTTTTGATTTAGTTCGAATGGGTGAAGCAGTAAATGTTTTAGGGGCTTTTTCTACAGCCAATGGCTACAACTTTTCTACGACAGATTTGTTACTTCCAATCCCTCAAAGAGAAATAAACTTAAGTAATGGGTTGTTAAATCAAAACCCAGGGTATTAATAAAATTTATAGTTAATTATTATGAAAAAAATAATAAAAATAACGACATCAAATGTTTCAAAGATTGGAATATTTATTATGTTAATTTCACTAGGAGCTTTTTCTTCTTGTGAACAATATGACCTTCCAGAAACTGGATCTATTCTAGATCTAACACCACCAGAAGCTAAATTTACAGCTACTCAAGGTATTGGTTCAGATGATGAATGGAAAATGTATAGTTTTTCTAACCAGTCTTCAAGCGCAACAAGTTATAGTTGGGATTTTGGAAATGGAGATACTTCAACAGGTTTTGAACCATCAACTACTTATCCAGGAGAGGGTTCATATACAGTAACCTTAACAGTTATGGATGATCTAGGTGTTGAAAGTACTTTTACAGACAGTATTGATGTAGTAGAGCCTATTGCTCCACCTACACCAGATCCAACTTTAATCAATTCAGTTTTTGATAAACTTCCCAAATCATCTGGTTCAGACTGTACTTGTTCAGGATGGATTAATAAGAGTTTAGGAGATCAGGGAGAATCTAGTTCAGGAAATGATTCAGATGTTTTAAAATTTGACAATAATGAACCAGATCATATTTATCAGGAATTTGAAGTTGTGCCAAATGCAGATTATACCATACAAATAATTACTTCATTTAAAAGCCTGGAAAATAACAATCCACCTATGGATAGCATGTTAGAATTACGAGTTTTGGCTGGTTCAGGATATGTTTCGGGATATTCTCCAACATATTACTCAGATACTGTAGAATTTCCTCAAGATGATTATGGTTATGAAACCATACCACAAGTAGAAGATGCTGATAATAATCTTTTAGTAGAGGTAAGATCTAATCCAAGTGATACTAGTTATATAACTACAACTTACACTTTCAATGCAGGAAATAACGATAGTGTAGCACTATTTGTTAGAGGTATTGGAGGAGATAGTGGTGGTAACTTCGGTTATAACAGTGGAGATGAGGAAATTAGAATGGATTCTGTAACTATTACAGCAAACTAATATGTAGTGTTAAACATTCAAAAAAGCATTTTTTTATATATTTTGTTTTTGTTATTATCTGCTAACGTTGCTTGTAATGCCCAAAAGAGCAACGTTACAGATATGAATGTTAAGTCAAAAAAAAGTAAGAAAAAGAAAAAAAGAAATAAGGGTACAAAAGTAAAGCTACCTAAAATAGATTTATCTCATTGGAAGGTAACATTACCTGTGGTAAACGAAAAAGGGAAACCCTATGAAATTTCACCACCCGAAATTATAGATTTTGCTAAAAGTAAAATAGCAAAACCTTATATGTATATAGACTCTACGAGAGGTGCAATTATTTTTCATGCAATGCCAACCAAATCTAAAACGGCCAATACAAAGTATACTAGATCAGAATTAAGGGAGCAAATGGTTCCTGGTGATAATAATACAAACTGGACTTTTGCAGATGGTGCCTATATGAAAGGAGTCATAGCTATGGATGAATCTACCAAAAAATCTGATGGAAAATACCATAGAACTATTATAATGCAAATACATGGTAGGTTAACTAATGAACAACGAGATTTAATTGGAGCTAAAGATAACAATGCACCACCAATACTTAAAATTTATTGGGATAATGGTAAAATTAGAGTGAAGACAAAAGTATTAAGAAACCCAAACATATCCGGTAATGAACTTCTATTAGAAGAGGTCTGGGATAACGATAAGGGTTTTAATTTTGAACAGAAAGTAGGTTTTAGAAAATTCACTTTAGAAGTAAAGGTTTCTGATGGTAAAATGGTAATTATTTTAAATAAGAACGAATACAAAGTTTATAAAAGTATCCATATAGAAAAGTGGGGTATTTTTGAAAACTATTTTAAAGCAGGTAACTATTTTCAATCGAGAGATAAAGGATCTTTTTCGAAAGTTAGATTTTATAATTTAGAAGTTTCACACTAAACTATTAAATTAGCTACTTGTAAAAAAAAGTATATGAAGTTAGAAGTACTTAATAAAAACGAAAATCAGAAAGTCCATAATTTAATAATTATTGGAATTAGAGATCTTATTAATTTTAAAAACTTAGAACCTGGAGATAAACTTCCGTCAGAGAGAATGCTATCTGAAAAGTTTGAAGTAAGTAGAAGTAATGTAAGAGAAGCAATTCAAAAGTTAGAATTTTATGGTTTATTAAAATCTAGACCCCAAAGTGGAACTTTTGTTGCAAATATTGGAGTTACTGCTCTAAATGGAATGATTGAAGATATTTTAAGATTAGATGAACCTGATTTTAAATCATTAGTAGAAACAAGAATTCTTTTAGAATTAAAAACATCAAGATTAGCGGCTATAAGAAGAACTGAAGAAGATCTAGTTCAGTTAGAAGAAGCCCTTCAAGCTTATAAAACAAAAGTTTTAAATGGCGATGATGCTGTTCAAGAAGATTTATTGTTTCATTTAGCTATTGCTAAAGCAAGTGGTAATAGTACAATGAATACTTTTATGTTGATAATTACACCAGAAATTATCACAAATTTTGAAAAATACCATGTTTGTGATAAAGGTCTAGCACAAGAGGGTATTGCAGAACATGAGGAAATTTATGATGCAATTTTAAAACAAGACCCTCAATTGGCAAAAGAGAAAATGAAAGTTCACTTTAAAACTTTATATCAATATTGTTATAATGTTTAAAGTTTGATTACAGAAAAATGCACGCTTTTTCTGTAATTATAAATTAATTAAATCTGAAGGAAAAATAAATTAACTAATCTTTTTGCAACAGCAATCTCATTAGTTTTTTAGTAATTAATTACAAGTTAACTATTTGTAAAATATACTACTGTACATTTTAAAAACTAAACTATAAATGAAATTAAAAGGACTTAGATGGTGGGTTGTAGGTTTAATAGCCATAGCTACAGTAATAAATTATATAGATAGACAAGCTCTTGGAGTTTTATGGCCAGATATAGCTGCAGACCTATATCCTAATGAAGATTCAGATGGGAGAAAAGAAATTTACAGTTGGATAACAGGTAGTTTTATTTTCTTTTATGCTATTGGTCAAGCACTATTTGGTAAAATATTTGATTGGATTGGAACTAGATTAGGTTTTGCAATTTCAATAGGTGTTTGGTCTATAGCTACAGCATTGCATGCATTTGCAGGTGGAGCTTGGTCTTTTGCAATATTTAGATCAATACTTGGTCTAGCAGAGGCAGGTAATTGGCCAGGAGCTGCCAAAGGAAATGCTGAATGGTTTCCAACCCAAGAAAGAGCATTTGCTCAAGGATTATTTAATTCAGGAGCTGCTATTGGAGGTATTATTGCTATTCCGGCAATTGGATTGATGACTATCTTTTTTAGTTGGAAAATAATTTTTATTGTAATAGGTTTAATTGGTTTACTATGGTTAATACCTTGGTTTATTATAGTAAAAGCACCACCAAAATATCATCCAAATATAACAGAAGAAGAACGTAACTATATTTTAAATGGTCAAAAAATAGTTAATGATAAGAATTCATTAGAAGATAATAATGATGATGAATACAATCCCTCAACTGGAGAATTAATTAAACATAGAGAAAGTTGGGGAGTAGTAATTGCTTCAGCAGCTATAGATCCTATTTGGTGGCTTTTTGTTGTTTGGATACCCATTTATTTAAATGGTGTTTATGATATGGATGTAAAAACGATAGCTATCTACGGTTGGGTTCCTTATGTTGGAGCTATGTTAGGAGCATGGTTTGGAGGTTTATTAGCTCAAAATAGAATTAAGTCAGGCTGGAATGTAAATAAAACTCGTAAATGGGTGATAACACTTGGTTGTATAATAATGTTTCCATCTTTCTTTTTACTAATGAATCCAGGATCACCAACAAATGCTGTAATTATTATGGCATTTATACTATTTGGTTTTCAAACTGCAATAGGTAATGTTCAAACCTTACCAAGCGATTTGTTTGGTAAAAATACTGTTGGAACATTAGCCGGTATAGCCGGTATGGCTGCAAAATTTGGAGCTTTTGGATTAACAATTTTAGTACCAATTATAACAGCTGGAGAAAATTATACACCTGCTTTTTATGTTGGAGCAGCATTAACAATATTGGCATTATTTGCAATATGGTTTTTAATTCCAAAAATTGAGCCATTAAAACCATTAGCAAAAAACTAAAAAAACTAAACTATTTAAAAATATATAATAAAATAAATATGAGTATAAATAAAGGAAAAATTGCAATAGTAACAGGAGCAACTGGAGGTATAGGATTTGAAGTAGCTAAAAGACTTGGTAAAGACGGTTTTACGGTTATTATAAATGGTATCTTTCACGAAGATGGAGCAAAGAGAGTAGCAGAATTAAAATCAGAGGGAATAAATGCAGAATATTATGGTTTTGATGTCACTGACGAAAATGCTGTAACTTCAAACATAAAAGCTATTGGAAATAAATATGGTAAAATAGATGTACTTGTAAACAATGCTGGAGGTTTAGGTGGTAGATCTCGTTTTGAAGAAATGACTACTGAATTTTACAGAAAAGTAATGGCTTTAAACCTTGATTCAGTATTTTTTGCATCAAGAGCAGCAATACCTTTTCTTAAAAAAGGTGAAAATTCAACTATTATAAACTATACATCTAACGCAGGCTGGAATGCAGGTGGTCCAGGAGCGGGAATCTATGGAACCTCAAAAGCTGGAGTTCATACCATTACAAGAGCTTTAGCAAAAGATTTAGCAGAATATGGTATTAGAGTAAATGCAGTTTCACCAGGTACAATAGATACACCGTTTCATGCACAAATTAAATCTACAAAACCAGAAGTTTTTGCTTCTTGGGCAAAAAATATTATGTTAGGTAGATTAGGCCAACCAGAGGATGTTGCTGGAGTTGTTTCATTTTTAGCGAGTAAAGATGCCGCGTTTTTAACTGCAGAAACAATTCAAGTAGGTGGTGGTCAAGCATTAGGAATTTAAATTAAAATACATTTACTTTAAATTAGATAAGAACATAAAATGGGTAAAGTAGTAACATTTGGAGAAATTATGTTAAGATTGTCTCCACAAGGTTTTTTAAGATTTTCACAGGCTAATAATTTTGATGTAGTATATGGTGGTGGAGAATCTAACGTAGCAGTATCGTTAGCAAACTATGGTGTTGATGTAGATTTTGTAACACGTTTACCAAAGAATGATATTGGCACATGTGCAATGATGGAAATGAGAAAACGAGGGGTAGGAGTTGATAAAATTGTATATGGAGGTAATCGTTTAGGAATTTACTTTTTAGAAACAGGAGCAGTTTCTCGGGGATCGAAAGTAGTTTATGACAGAGCTCACTCTGCAATTGCAGAAATAAAATCGGGAATGATAGATTGGGATACTGTTTTTGACGGTGTTGAATGGTTTCATTGGACAGGCATTACACCTGCTATTTCAAAAGGAGCTGCAGATGTGTGCTTGGAGGCTGTTAAAGCAGCAAGTGCAAAAGGAATTACTGTATCTACAGATTTGAATTATAGAGCAAAACTTTGGACCTATTGTGATGATTCGCATCGAGAAAAAATAATGACTGAATTAACATCTTATTGTGATGTTGTTTTAGGTAATGAAGAAGATGCCGAAAAACACTTTGGAATTCATCCAGAAGGGTTGGATGTTCACAAACATGGGCATGATGTGAAAGCAGAAGCTTTTTTATCAGTTTGTAAACAAATGATGGATAAATTTCCAAGAGCCAAAAAAGTTATTACAACTTTAAGAGGTTCTATATCTGCTTCTCATAATACATGGGCAGGCGTTTTATACGATGGTAAAAAAATGTATGAAACACGTCAATATCAAATTACAGATATTGTAGATAGAGTAGGTGGAGGAGATTCTTTTATGGGTGGCTTAATCTATGGATTATTAACATATCCTGAAGATGATCAAAACGCATTAGACTTTGCTGTTGCAGCATCTTGTTTAAAGCATACAATTAAAGGAGACGCAAACTTAGTTACAGTTTCTGAAGTTGAAAAATTAATGGGAGGTGATGCCTCTGGACGTGTAGCAAGATAAAGATATGGCTCAATTCACAAGATTAGAAGTAGCTAAAGTGATGAAAGATACAGGAATGGTTCCTTTATTTTATCATCAAGATTTAGAAGTAAGTAAAAAAGTAATTACAGCTTGTTATAAAGGTGGGGCAAGACTGTTAGAATTTACTGCCCGTGGAGATTTTGCTCATGAAGTATTTGGTGAATTAGTCAAATATGTTACCAAAGAATTACCACAAATGATAATGGGAGTAGGGTCAGTAACCGATGCTGCATCTGCCTCAAGATTCATGGCCTTAGGAGCAAACTTTATTGTAACACCAGTTTTAAGAGAAGATATTGCTTTGGTCTGTAATAGAAGAAAAGTACTTTGGTCTCCAGGTTGTGGTTCTTTAACTGAAATTGCAAGAGCTGAAGAATTAGGGTGTGAAATTGTAAAGTTGTTTCCTGGTGGTATTTATGGACCAGAATTTGTAAAAGCTGTTAGAGGCCCTCAACCATGGACAAGTATAATGCCAACAGGTGGTGTTGCTCCTACAAAAGAAAATTTAGAAGGTTGGTTTAAAGCAGGAGTTACTTGTGTTGGAATGGGATCAAAATTAATAGCAAAAGAAACTAATGGTACTTTTGATTATGATAAAATTCAAGACAAAACCAAAGAAGCTCTAGATATTATCAAAGGATTAAAAATATAATATTTTGAAATCATCTAAATTCTTAATACCTATTTCCAATTTATATAGTTTTTTTCGATAATTTCAATAACTACTACTAATTATTATTATAAAATTGGTTGAACCAAACTCATTACATCTATAAATAAAAGATTTTAAATAGTAGAAATATGCTAAAAAAAGCCATTCAATTTATGATTGTTAGTGCTTTTGCATTTGCACTATTAAATGCTTTTGTAAAAAATTTAAAAGGGTTTAGCGTTTATCAAATTGTTTTATTTAGAGCTGTTGGTACACTTTTTTTTACAATACCTTTAATTGTTAAGGCTAAAATTCCACTTTTAGGAACTCATAAAAAATTATTGCTTTCTAGAGCACTTTGTGGAGTTATTTCTCTAACATGTTTTTTTGAATCTTTAAATTATTTAGATGTTGGAACAGCAGTTTCACTAAGATATACCTCACCAATTTTTGCAGCAATTTTTGCAGTTTTATTTTTAAAAGAGAAGATAAAACCCCTGCAGTGGCTGTTGTTTCTTTTAGCTTTTTTAGGGGTTTTAATAATTAAAGGTTTTGGAACTAATGTAGACTCTATTGGTTTGTTATTAGTTTTATTTTCAGCCTTTTTTCTGGGTTTAATATTAGTAATAATAAGAAAAATAGGAGCTACAGAACATCCTTTAGTAATTATAAACTACTTTATGGTTTTTGCTTTTCTTTTTGGGGGAGTAATGTCTGTTAACTCATGGAAAACCCCAAATCTAAAAGAATTCATTTTACTATTAAGTTTAGGTGTTTTTGGATATGTTGGTCAGCTATTTATGACCAAAGCATTTCAAACCAATGAAACCAATACAATTGCACCTTTAAAATATCTTGAAGTAATTTTTACACTACTTATTGGTGTTTTTTGGTTTCAAGAAATCTATAACCTGTATACTTTATTAGGGATATCTCTTATTCTATTAGGGTTGGTGTATAATCTTTATTTAAAAAGTAACCTACCATGATAAAGTATATTTTAGTTTTTATGATTCCCTTTTCAGCATATAGTCAAGTCACTTTAGATGCTAATGGACCTGGAAATACTTATGAGGAAATTACAAATGTATTAGCTCCTGGTTTTGATCCTGTAGAAGAGCCAGATTGTAGTCATACAGACTTTGGAAGACATATAGATGAGATATTCGATTCAGAATTAAATACAAATGTGTTTCGTTTTTTTATGCATGTAACTCCAGATAATGATAGGTGTATAAATACAGATAGACAGCGAAATGAAATTAAAACTTATGATAAATCTCCTGATAATTTACTAGGAGTAGAAGGTGAGGAGGTAATTTATAAATGGAAATTTAAACTTGATGCTGATATGCAACTTTCATCTAGTTTTACTCACGTTCATCAGTTGAAGTCTGTTGGTGGTGACTATGCAAGTATGCCAATGTATACCTTAACATTAAGAAAATCTACACCCGATAGATTGGAATTAAGATACGCAGAAACAACATCTCAAACTACACTCAAACAGACAGATTTAGGCCCTCTTAAAGGCACTTGGTTAGAAGTTACAGAGACAATTACTTATGGCACATTAGGAGCATATTCTATAGAAATCAAAAAGGTAGTTGATAATTCACTTTTGTTTGAATATTCAAATAATGATATTATAAATTGGAGAGTTGCAGCTGATTTTGTAAGACCAAAATGGGGAATTTATAGAAGTTTAAACGCTAGCCAAGATTTAAGAGATGAGGAAGTTTTATTTGCAAACTTTAGTATTGAAGAACTAAATTCTTTAACAGTAAATGATCATCAAATTGGACCAGATGGTATTAAAATATATCCAAATCCAGTTACGGGTTTT
>JABAZK010000109.1 GCA_018608485.1 Flavobacteriaceae bacterium
CCAAAAGAAATCCCTCTGTATCTGCAATATCGCGAAAATCGCCGTAAAACATTTGTTGACTTGCACTACTCCCAAATCCATGAAAATTAAGAACTAAAGGTGCAGCTGTGCTGCCATCGTAAATCTCTGGAACATATAATATATAGTCTCGCTCAATTCCGTCATGTGTTATAGATGCATTTATGGTTTGTTGTGCAGTACTAGAAAAAACAAAACCTGTAAAAAGAAGTATCACCGTTGTATATTTCATATTTTATGCATATTTCTTTGGTAAATGATATCAAATGCAAAGTTACTAAAAGCTAGTCTTTATTTGATTTTTTCTATTAAGTTTGTTGTATGGTTTTTTTTGAAACAAAGTATACTGTTAAATCCTCTCACATAGATGAACTGAATCATGTAAATAACGTGGTGTATCTCCAATGGATTCAAGACATAGCAAATTTACACTGGACTCAATTAAAAAAGAGTGAAGATACTACTGACTATGTTTGGGTGGTTATTAGGCATGAAATAGATTATGTAGGCCAAGCTTTACTTGGTGATTCAATTGTGGCTAAAACTTGGGTTGGAAAAACTGGAGGCATTCGATCTATACGTCATGTAGAGTTTTATAAGAACAACAAACTTATTGTGAAGGCTCAAACTATGTTTTGTTTAGTAAATTCTAAAAGCTTTAAACCTACCAGAATAACTGATCAAATTTTAATGATGTTAGCTCCCAAATAACTGTACCTTTGCTTTTCTGAAATTTAATTCAATTATGAGCACATTTGCTACTTTAGGCGTAAAGAAACCTTTTATACAATCAATCAAAGAATTAGGTATAAACACCCCTTCTGAAATTCAACAAAAAGCCATCCCAATTTTATTAGACAAAAGAACAGACTTTGTTGGATTGGCTCAGACAGGAACCGGTAAAACAGCTGCTTTTGGTTTACCAATTGTGCAGCAGATAGATCCAAACAATAATGCTGTTCAGGCGTTAATATTATCACCTACTAGAGAGTTGGTACAACAAATTAAAAAACAACTTTTTAAATACACGAAGCATTATGATGCAAAGGTGTTTGTTGAAGCTGTTTATGGTGGTGAAAAGATAGAGAAGCAAATTCATAACTTACAAAGAACTACTCATATAATTGTGGCTACTCCTGGAAGATTAATAGATTTAATTGAGAGAGGAGAGGTTCATTTAAAAGAAATTATAACGCTCGTGTTAGATGAGGCTGATGAAATGCTAAGCATGGGGTTTAAACAAGATTTAAATAGAATTTTAAAATATACCTCAGGACACAGAAATACATGGTTATTTTCTGCTACGATGCCAGAAGAAATTCAAAGAATTATAAAAACCTACATGGATGCTAATGCACCTCGTGTAGAGATAAATAGAAATGCCACGGTAAATGCCAATATTAGTCATCAATTCGTAAAGACTACTATCAAAGATAAAGCAAATACCATCATTCGTTTTTTAGAATCTAGACAGAATTCTCGTGGAATTATTTTTTGTAGAACAAAGGCGGGAACTCAAAACTTAAATAAGCTACTTCAAGAAGAAGGTTTTTCTATTGGAGCTCTTGAAGGAGACATGCAACAAAAAGAGCGAGATAAAGTGATGCGTGCTTTTAAAAATGAAAGTTTACAATACCTAATCTCAACAGATGTGTCTGCTAGAGGAATAGATGTAAGAGATTTGGCTTTTGTAATTCATCATCAATTACCAGATCAGCTAGATTATTATACTCACAGAAGCGGAAGAACAGCCAGAGCAGGTAAAAAAGGAGTATCTATTGCTTTAATATTATCTAATGAAATTCAACGTATTCATGAAATAGAAAAAGATTTGAATATTAAATTTACCGAAACAAACTTCTAGCTAAGATATCCATCTGTGCTTAGCTGCCTTTTTTGAATACCAGATTAGGTACCCTCCGATGGCAATAATCATCAGAGGCATAACTAGGCCTAATGGTCCATAACTATTTGTATTTTCGCTTATTAAAAGTCCGTATGTCATCTGTATAATAATTCCTACAAATGATAATTTAAAGAAAATTGAAGAGACTTTTTTCTTTAACAATAAAAAGATAGCACCTACTGTTCCGGAAAATACAGCAACTGCAAATGCTGCTGTTACCCAGGAAGGGACATCTTGATACATGAGTTGCTGTTCTTTGGGAAGAGATTTTAATACCTCATCAGTCATTAGTACCTGACCTAAATAATTAATGACACCTATTAGATTCCAAACAAGAGCCAGACCACTAATAACCCAAAATAAACTACCAGGTTTTCTTAAATAACTAGTCATGATGTTAAAATTTTAATAAATTCTTCTTTAAAATTAGACAAAAAATATTAAATCAGTTTGCAACATCATAAAAATGGTATTTTTGTGATCCAAAATGGTTAATTATACTGCTATGACTTTTAAACCTAAACACACTACATTGTTTATTCTCTTTCTAGTTGTTTCATCTCTTTCATTGGCTCAAGTAAAAACTACTATTAGAGGAAATGTTGTTAATGAAAAAGGAGCGCCAATATTTGCTGCTTCAATATATTTAAATAATAGCCAAGGAACTTTTTCTGAGGAGGATGGGACTTTTCATATTTCAAATATAGTTCCAGGATCATACAACTTAACTGCTAGTTTTGTTGGTTATGATTCACAAACAAAATTTAATATTATAATTAAATCTAAGGGAAATAGATCATTTAATTTTATTTTAATTGAATCTTCGGAATCTTTAGAAGAAGTAGTGGTTTCTAATAAAAACAAAATCAGTAGACCTAAAGAAACGCCTTTATCTACTCAATCATTGTCAGCAGTAGAAATAGCAACATATCCAGGAGGAAATAATGATGTTGTTCAAGTAGCTCAGACATTACCTGGAGTATCTCCATCAGTCGGAGGATTTCGTAATGATTTAATTATTCGAGGTGGTGCACCAAATGAAACGGTTTATTATTTAGATGGAGTTGAAGTACCAAACATCAATCATTTTGCAACACAAGGAAGTGCAGGTGGGCCAGTTGGCTTATTAAATGTGTCTTTTATTAATGATGTTACCTTGTCTACTTCTGCTTTTGGTTCGCAATACGATAATCCATTATCAGGTGTATTACAATTCAAACAACGTGACGGAAATAAAGAGCGGTTTAATACAAACATTCGTGTGAGTGCTACGGATGCAGCTTTTACTTTTGAAGGACCATTATTTAAAAGAACAAAAGATGAAAGTAATACAAGTTTTTTACTGTCTATTAGAAGAAGTTATTTACAAGCATTATTTAAATTAATAGGGTTACCAATAAGACCTGATTATTGGGATTATCAGTATAAACTATCACATCAAATAGATAAATATAATGACCTGTATTTTATAGGATTAGGATCTATTGATGACTTCACTGTTGAAGCTCCTGAAGACTACGACGAAGAGGCTCAGGCTGTTTTGGAACAAGCTCCTTTTATAAAACAAAAAACAAACTCAATAGGAGTTACTTGGAGGAAAAGATTTAAAGATGGTTCTGGGTTTATGGAATCTACTTTAAGCAATAATCGGTTAGAAAATATTTTCACAAATTATTTAGATCCAGAAAATGAAACTGGAATTATTTTTAGAAATGATGCGGTAGAATCTGAGACAAAGCTTAGATATCAGCTTACTAAATTTTTAAACGATTGGAAAATTACAGGTGGATTTAATCTTCAACACTCGTTTTACACCAATAAAACAACAAACAATGCTGATGCTATATTCTATACTACTGATATAGATTTTAGGAAATACGGAGTTTTTGCAAATGCAACTCGTTCATTTTTTGATAATAAATTAGATGTTTCTGTTGGTTTTAGAATGGACTATGACAATTTTACTACTTCTAGTGATTTGGTTTCTAATTTTTCTCCAAGATTATCTCTATCCTACGAATTCCTTGAAGATTGGCGAATTAGTGCAACAGCAGGGAGATATTTTAAAATAGCACCTTACACAATTTTAGGATTCAGAGATTCAAATGGAGTTCTAACCAACCAAGACAGTGACTATACACAAAGTGATCATTATGTAATAGGCTTACAGCACTATCTTAATCCTGCTGCAAGTGTTTCTTTAGAAGGTTTTTATAAACAATATTCAGACTATCCAGTATCAGTTTTAGATCAAGTATCTTTAGCTAATAAAGGTGCAGATTTTGAAGTATTAGGAAATGAGGATGTTGAAACCATCGGAAAGGGTAGAAGTTATGGTTTAGAGTTTCAATACCAGCAAAAGTTACTTAATAATTTTTACAGTATTTTCTCTTACACATATTTTTTTAGTGAATTCACAGGTTTTGATTCTGCTATATATACTCCTTCTGTATGGGACAGTAGACATTTAATTTCTTTTGTAGGGGGATATAAATTAAAAAAGAATTGGGAAATCAGTTCCAGATATCGCTTTGCAGGACAAACACCCTATGTACCAACAAACCTAGATGCTACCTTGATATCTTATCCAGAAATAATTTTAGATTATACACGTTTAGGAGAAGAAAAATTAGCAACATTTAGTCAATTAGATGTTAGAGTAGATAAAAAATGGAATTACAATCAATTAAGTTTAAATATCTTTATTGAAATTCAAAATATTTTAGGACAAAGTATTCCTAGACCTAATGAATATGGTCTCTCCAGAGATATTGATGGTAACTTAAACAATCCTCTTAGTTTATCACAAATAAATCAAGATACTAGTACATCTATACCTAGTATTGGTATTGTTGTTGATTTTTAATTAAAAACTAAGAAAATTTTATTTGATTATTTTTCTCTGAAAAATTAAAGAATTATTGCTGGAAACTCCTTTAAGAATATAAATACCTTTTGCCAAGTAATCTAATTTTAAATCTACAGATCCTGAATGATTAACTTTATTAGTAGAAAATAAAATTTTACCTGAAAGTGAATATAATTCTAATTTGATTTCATCTAAGTAATTTGTTCTGATGTGAAGTGTATTTAACATTGGATTAGGATATATTTTAGTACTATTTTTATTAGATAAAATAGTACTATTACCAAGTGTTCCAGAGAAGTATTGTTGAGCTAAATCAAATGATTCTTTACCAATTTTTTCACCAATAATTCTTCCCTTAATATCATCTATAGGCGGATGTATACCTCCCCAAATTCTTGATAAACTTGTTTGATCTGAAGCATCTTTAAAGGTAGCCCATTGGAGAGTAAAAGATTCAGAGGGACCTTCCTCAAAAACTAAAAATTCATTTTTTAATACATCAAATGTGCCAACTCCACCCGGGAAAAATTCACTTCCTGTAATTTTTGTTAAGGATACTGCTGCTGCCCTTGAAAAAGCCGAATGACCAGATAAGTAACCTGCAAATGGAGGAGTTACAAAAGTAGGTCTTTGATAAGGCCACCAGTGTGTGCCTAATATCCAATCTACCCCAGCTACATCTGTATCTTGATTATCTATGAAATCTGGACCTTTCCACGATTTTACTTTTATCTTACCAACATTACTATCATTATTCCCTGCCAATTCATCTCCAGTATTTATTACTTCAATTAAGTCTGGAATCAAAGGCAATCCGTGAGAATTAAAATTAGACAAACTATTGTCGCTGCTTTGGCCCTTTGAAGCCATATATCGAATAGCAGATATTGGTCTTATGTAATCATAATAACCTTTAATTCCCCATATATTAATTGCTGAATCATGCATTGCACCACCCATAACCAAGTAAGATTTTATATCCCATTCTAAATCACTTAAAACAACACCTTGTCCACCAAATTTTTTAACTGTTTGAGGATGGTCACTTACATAGTTAAGTATTGTAAACCAATGCCCTGGAGGTGTTTCTGAATCTGGTCCATCTGCCCAGAACTCGGCTAAAACTCTTGCATAATCTGATCTCTTTACTATTTCAGGTGTGTAGGCCATTCCAGTAATAGGATTAAATTCATGTCCAGAACCAATAGATCCACCATCTGAAAAATTATAGAAGTTCTGATATTCTTCAAATGAAGATGGAAAAGAGGTTATTGCTGTGTTGCCTATGGATGCGGGGGAAATATCTATTAAAGTATTATTCGCTGGATCTAAATGAGCGGACCAAGAAATTACTAGTGAAAAATTCCATTTATAAGGATCTTTTATTCCATTTAAAGGAGAATTTTGTATGTATTCTGGAGATCCTGGATTATTGTAGATATAGCTATCAAAACCATTATTCATAATTGTTAAATCCTCTGTTTTGAGAGAAAATGGAATTACTTTCCCCCATTCAGGACAAAGGAAATCTGGAGTTTCTAATGGATAAATATTTCCACTCTGATCTATATAAACATCAAAAGCTAGGGGTTGCCATTTATCAGGGTCTATATTAGAGTTATCCTCATATAAATCTAATAATAAAGGATCATTAGATGCTGTGTAATATTGATTTTCATAGTCATTCTGTTCATTAGATCCATCTTGTAATCCAAAACTTATCATTTCTTGAGCCATATAATTACCCAAAGCTGCATAAGAATTTGAACTGTAATCATTAGAAGTAAAGGCGGAATCGTAACCGTATGATTCAAATAAAGTTGTAAAATCCTCATGTGAAATGATGGCATTTGGTGAATTAGCAAACCTGTGGGTAAGAAGTCGATACATGGCGTAACTGATTATTTCATGTATTGCTTCATTTGGATTCACAGGTATTGAAATACCGTTAAAAATGGTTGTGTAACCACCAAAATCTTTTCCTAAAAATATAGTTTCTGCATCTTCATCAAAAATAGCCCAAGCATCGTACATTAAAATTGAACTGTGAAATAAATTTCTGGCATGAACCGTAGGTCTAGCATAATCATTTCTTATGGCCTCCAAGAGTTCTTCGTTCCAATTTCTTGCAACGGAATTCTGAGATTCTAAAGAAGAAATATTGAATAAAAAAAGTAATAAAAAAAACAAGAATTGCTTCAAGATTATAGTTTTTGTGAAATTACGATAATCCTAAGAAAATAACCTTTTTTTTATTAAAACATATAATATGTTTTAAGAATATATTATTTAGTGCCATTAGCAATTAAACTGTGGTTACCTTTGTGAAAAATTATTTTATGCAAAACAATTTCTCTGATTTAGGAATTCATATAGAACTACAAGAACATTTAATTGATTTGAATATTACTATTCCAACAGAGGTTCAAAAAAAAGTCATTCCATTTCTTTTAACTAGAAAGAAAGACCTAGTGGCTCTTGCAAAAACAGGAACTGGTAAAACAGCTGCTTTTGGATTACCATTATTACAATTAATCAACTCTGAAACAAACAATCTACAAGTATTAGTTTTAGCACCTACAAGAGAACTTGGTCAACAAATTCATGCTAATTTATCTTTATTTGCTTCATACAATACAGATATATCAATTGTTGGACTTTTTGGAGGAAATACAATTAAATCTCAGACTGAAATTTTAAAGAAAACATCTCACATTGTTGTTGCTACCCCAGGTCGTCTTATTGATCTTTTAGAACGCAAATTAATAGATCTAAGTAACATTTATTATTTTGTATTGGATGAAGCCGATGAAATGATGACTACGTTACGTGATGATGTAGAAACCGTATTTAAGAAAATTCCAACACATACAAGAACTCTATTATTTACGGCAACCATGCCTGGTACTATCAAACAATTGGTTCAAAATTATCTTTCAAAAAACACAGAAACTATTGAAGCTGATATGGCTGTCATAGGACATCGTGGAATAACACACCAGTATTCTGTTGTAGAACCAATTGAGAAACTTGATATTTTACTTCATTTTTTATATGCTAGGGAAGGAGAACAAGGAATTATTTTTTGTAAAACTAAAGCAGCTGTTAACAAGCTTGGAAAAAATTTAGCCAAAAATAAATTTTCTTCTGGTACAATACACGGAAGCTTAACTCAAGGAATTAGAGATCGAGTTATGGGTCAGTTTAGAGATGGTCATATTAAAGTATTAGTTGCTACAGACCTAGCCGCTAGAGGAATAGATGTGAAAAATGTTTCTTATGTAATTAATTATCATCTACCAGATACATATGAAGCATATGTTCATAGAAGTGGAAGAACAGCTAGAGCAGGATTAAAGGGACTTTCACTGACTATACTCCAAAAAGAAGAAGTTGTAGATATTATAGATTTTGAAAATAAATTAGGAATTAAATTCATTGAAGTTAAAAAAGTTGACGCCTCAAGTATTGAAGAAAATAACACATTATTATGGGCTAGGAAAATTTTTAAAACAAAACCGAGCAGATCAGTTACTGACGATTTTAAATCTAAAATAAAAACTATTTTTCATCATTTAACTAAAGAAGAATTAATTGAAAAAGTATTGGCAAATCACTTAAATCATTTGGCACAAACAAATAAAGGTAAGCAGAACAAATAAATATTTTTTTTTAATTAAAGTAAATAGATATCTTTGAAGTTAATTAATAATACATTTTAGGCAAGGAATGGCAAAATCTCAACAGACATTTAATAAAAGTGAAAAAGAAAAAAAGCGTTTAAAAAAACGTGAAGACAAGCGCAAGAAGATGGAAGCTCGTAGAGCTGAAATAAAAGAAAATGGTAGTAAAGGAATTGAGTTTGCCTATGTTGATCATAATGGACAGCTTACTGATACGCCTCCGGATCCATCTTTAAAGGTGAAAATTAAAGCTAAGAATATAGAAATTAGTGTTCCTAAAATGACAGACGCAGATAAGGAAGATCCAGTTAGAAATGGTAAAGTTTCATTTTTTGATTCTTCCAAAGGATTTGGTTTTATTATAGATACAGAAAACCAAGAGAAATATTTTACACATGTTAGTGGAATTATAGATCAAATAGCTGAAAACGATAAAGTAACTTTTGAGTTAGAAAAAGGTATGAAAGGAATGAATGCGGTAAAGGTTACTTTAAAAAAATAATTTTAAATAAATTTTAAACAAAAAACTGCAATTTAACATTGCAGTTTTTTTTGTCTCTTAAGCTAGCATAACTTCAATATCTTTCTCTTTTTAAAATTAAAAAATCTAGATCTATATATAAGAATTTAAATAATAGAAAAAAAGAATTATTGCAAAACAACTATTAAAAATAAAATAATATTGCGCATTTATTAAATAAAATCAAATGTGAATTTTTATTTTTTATATATTGTAATTCAAAATACTTTAAGATGAGAAAAATTACAACACTACTTTTAATACTTATTTGTTTTTTCTTAGCTGACTTTACTACATCAGCTCAAAAATCAAATACCAATTTATTTAGAGGATTAAAATTTAGAAATATTGGTCCAGCGATGACCTCAGGAAGAATTGCTGATATTGCTATCCATCCAGACAATGAAAATGTTTGGTATGTTGCGGTGGGTTCTGGAGGTGTTTGGAAAACTAATAATTCAGGTACCACTTGGAAAGCGATTTTCGAAAATCAAAAAGTATATTCTACAGGTTGTATAACAATAGACCCAAATAATCCAAGTACTATTTGGTTGGGTACTGGAGAAAATGTAGGGGGTAGGCATGCCGGTTTTGGTGATGGTATTTATGTGAGCCATAATGATGGGAAGTCATGGAAAAACATGGGTTTGGAAAATTCTGAACATTTATCAAAAATTATAGTTCATCCTGAGAATTCAGATGTAATTTGGGTAGCCTCACAAGGACCTTTATGGAGTAAAGGTGGAGATAGAGGTGTATATAAGTCAATGAATGGAGGTAAAACATGGAATCGTACGCTAGGAGATGCTGAATGGGTTGGAGCCACAGATTTACTCATAGATCCAACTAATCCAGATGTTTTGTATGCAGCAACATGGCAAAGGCATAGAACTGTTGCTGGGTATCTTGGTGGAGGTCCAGGTTCTGGATTACACAAAAGTACTGACGGTGGTGAAACTTGGAAAGCCTTAAAAAATGGAATTCCAAATTCAAATTTAGGTAAAATAGGGTTGGCAATGTCTCCTTTTAATTCGAATGTTATTTATGCTGCCATAGAATTAGACAGAACTAAAGGAGGTTTTTTTATGTCCTCAAATGGGGGGCAAACATGGGTGAAACAATCAGACGCTGTTGCTGGTGGAACTGGACCTCACTATTATCAAGAAATCATTGCATCTCCTCATCATGAGGGCACGATTTATTTTATGAATAACAGTGCTTTAGAATCAAAAAATCACGGAAAGACTTTTGAAAGAATGCGTCGTTCTAATCAACACAGTGATAGTCATGCACTTGTTTTTAAAAAATCAGATCCTAATTATCTCTTGATTGGAACAGACGGTGGTTTGTATGAAAGTTTTGATGGAACTGAAAGTTGGAAGTATGTTCGCAATTTACCGATTACTCAATATTTTAAAATAGCAGTAGATGATGCAAAACCTTTTTATAATGTCTATGGAGGAACACAAGATAATGGATCTCATGGAGGACCTTCTAGAACCATCAGTTCAGACGGAATAGCAAGTGCTGACTGGTGGAAAACTTTAGGTGCTGATGGAGCACAAACAGCAACAGAACCAGGAAATCCGGATATTTCCTATGGTGAATTTCAGCAAGGAGCTTTATGGAGAATAGACAGCAAAACTAAAGAAACTGTTTTCATTCAACCCCAAGCTAGAGAAGGTGATGCATACGAAAGATTTAATTGGGATGCTCCAATTTTGGTCAGTTCTCACGATCCAAAACGTTTATATTTTGCATCTCAAAGAGTATGGAAATCTAATAATAGAGGTGATGGATGGGAGACTATATCATCTGATTTAACATTAAATCAAGAAAGAATGAATTTCCCATATTATGATAAAACTCAAAGCTGGGATAATGCTTGGGATGTGGGAGCGATGTCAAATTATAATACCATTACATCATTAGCTGAATCTCCAAAACAAGAGGGGTTATTATATGCAGGAACAGATGATGGGTTAATTCAAGTGACAGAAGATGAGGGAGCTACTTGGAAAAAAATAGTATTAAATTCAGTAAAAGGACTTCCAAACACTCCTTTTGTAAATGATGTAAGAGCAGATCTTTTTGATGCCAAT
>JABAZK010000170.1 GCA_018608485.1 Flavobacteriaceae bacterium
ATTTTAACAGCAGATATTTTAGGAGATGAACATTATGACTGTGCACAAAGAGTAAAGGAGTTGCTACAGAGATATAAAGAACTACAAGATATTATTGCAATTTTAGGAATGGAAGAGTTATCTGAAGAAGATAAATTAGCAGTATCAAGAGCTAGACGTGTTCAACGTTTCTTATCGCAACCTTTTCACGTTGCTGAACAATTTACAGGAATTCCAGGGGTATTAGTCGACATTAAAGAAACCATTAAAGGGTTTAACATGATTATGGATGGAGAGTTAGACAGACTCCCTGAAGCAGCTTTTAACTTGAAAGGTACTATTGAGGAAGCTATTGAAGCTGGAGAAAAAATGTTAGCTGAAGCTTAAAACAAGAAACTATGCACTTAGAAATAGTATCACCTGAAGCTGTATTATTTTCATCTACCGTAGATTCTATATCTGTACCTGGTACAGATGGTGAGTTTCAAATGCTAAATAATCACGCAGCCGTAGTGTCTACCTTAAAACAAGGGACTATAAAAATTCATGTCCATACTCAAGAACATTTAGAATTAGACGAGTTACATGGAAAAATAGTAGTACATTCAGACGACGACAAAGTATTAACTATTGCTATTAATTCTGGAACTATTGAGCTAAAAAACAATAAGGCTATAATTTTAGTTGATTAACCAACTAAAACTAAAGTAAACAACCAAAAAACCCTGAACTAAATTATAGTTCAGGGTTTTTTGGTTGTTTAAACTCTATCAATAAATACCTCAATTTGAGGTGTTTATAATTGTTTACTATATTAGTTACCAGTAATCTTAACATTATCTATCTGAAAGGTAGTAGTAATACCTCCGTCAGCTCCTTCGTATTTAAAGGCTATATGTAATTTTCCAGTTAAACAAGAAATATTAATTGATCCTGAACTTGAAAAACTATTGTATCCACTAGATGGACCCTCTGATAATTCTGCATCAATCTTAAGCCAAGTAGCAGTAGTTACATCACCTGTAAAATCTGACGATACATAAGCTGTAAGAGCACTTCCGTTATCATATCCTGTGTTAGTTTCAAAGGTTAATTCTTCATCTGTAGTAGTATCTAAATCAATTTCTGGAGTAACTAACCATGCCTGTAGTGGAGATTCATCACTATTATATGCAGAGATTTGTACATATCTATTTCCACTAAAGCTTCTTGATGAATATAAAGTACTTCCTCCGTTTAAATTTACATTGGTCCAACCAGCATCTGTAATTTCTGAAGTAGATGTAATATTTTCAAAATCTTCCTCAAACAACACGACATTTCCACCTACAGCATTTTCACCGCATTCTAAAACAGGAGGATCACATCTTTCAGTATTTGTAAATTCTAGATCTGAAGGAGTATTTGCAATAGCAACTAGAAACTCTGCTCTGTAGTCTTTTGATAATACTGCTCTAAAAGTACCTTTGCCTGCAGGAACAACATTTGATTTAAAACTAGCAAATGTGCTAGTTTGTAATTGAATAGTTCCTTCAGTTTCACATTCAAAAATTGTTCTGAATCCGTCATATTCATCATTAGATTCACCTGCAAAAGTTTTACCTAAATCTGATTTTAATATTTGAGCAGAAGACAATTCTATCATTGTATTGATATGAGCACCAGTTATCTCACTTAAAGAGATACTAGTTGGAACTATATTTGCAACAGTTGCTGATCTTACGATATGATCGTCTATAGAAGTAGATGGGATGTCATCTACTCTATCTCCATCTAAAATCCCAAGTACATACTTTCCGGCTACATCATTCATTGGACTACTATTATATGAGCTTTCTCCATCATCATAAGAAACAGATAAACCATCTAATTTCACATATACTTTTCTTCCAATATCATATGTTTCACTCAAAGATGTTTTGTTTAAAACAATTTCAATTCCAGCCGTCGGACTTTCTGACTTATCTTGAATGATTAATTTTTTATAAAAATTTCCTGTTGCATCACTGGAAACAACATATCCCTCTAAATAAGTAGGGGCATTTTCATTTACATCAAATGTATGCACCAGGTTGTCATTTGAGTTAAATTCTTGCTGTAAAGCAGTTTTAACTGCAGTAATGCTTGAGTTTGCAATTATAGAAGGTTCTTCCACTGATACATTAGGAACAGTAAAATCTCCATCCTGAACACAGGAGCTTATTGTAATGGCTATGGTTAAAAGTGATAAAAAGCCATAATTTTTAATAGTTTTCATAAGTGTATATATTAATGAGTTTTTCAATTTTTTTAAAATCTGTAATTAACATTTAAGAAGTAAGTAGTTCCTCTACCAAACCAGTATTTGTTTCCAAAAACAGGAGTACCTAGTTCTTTATCTTCTTTTAATTGTCTGTAATTTGCATTTCTACCTTGCTCAAATCCACCCGATTTGTATTTAGTATTTAACAAGTTTCCAACACTAGCAAACAAGCTGATGAATTGATTCCCAATCTTCCATGATTTCCCTCCAATCATATTTACAACCATATAATTATCAAATTTCTCTTGTTGTAATAATTGACGAGCAATGTTTTCATCGTAATCATTAAATGGGATCCCTCCATCATCAGCAAAATTTGAAGTTCTTGTAAGTGGTGCTATGTCTACATAAACATTATCAAAAAAGTTTGCTGTAGCACCTACAAACCAATAGTCAGGATCTCTATATTCAAAACCTACAGAATATGCAGTCTGAGGTCCTGCTGCTAGCTTGTAATTTTCAAGGTTAGATGCACCAAAATCTTTACGGCCATTAACAAATCCTGCATCCTCAGATCGACTATTATTCTCTGTGGTTAGATATAAATTAGGATTGTTGTCATATGTGTATTGACCAACATTGGCAGCTCCTTTTAATTTTATCGTAGGAGTAACTTGCGCTTCAATACCTACTTCAGCTCCAAAGTGTTTTTTATCAATCCCAGATAATATTTCTTGTACAAATGCTGTATTATCTCCACCAATTCCGTCTGCAAAGAAAAAAGAAATTTCTGTAGCATCTTGTATTTTGGTGTAGTAACCAGTAATTTTTGCTTGTACTATTGGGCTCCTAACAATATAACTTGCATCTGCAGAGAGTACTTTTTCACTTGTTAGATTTTCAACAGTATTGTTGTTTTCTCTAGAGTTTGAAAATGAATTTCTTAAGTTAGGCGCTTTTGTCAAATATCCTGCGTTTACATTAAATAAATGACGTCCAGATAATTTGTAAGTTAATCCACCTTTTGTACCATAGTTTATAAATGATAATTCCTCAGATTTACCAAGTGAGTTGTCAGGAAAACCTCCATTTTGATACAATCCATCTCTTTGGTGTGTGGTGTTTGATGCACTAGCTGCAATGAAAAAGTCTAACTTGTTGTATTTAAATTGACCTTGAACAAAGCCATCAACTACATTTGAATACAAATTAAAATTATATTTAAATGTATCACCAACTCCAGCAATGTTTAATGGATTTAGTAAGTTATTTTGTTTTTCGTCAAAAGAATCTGCAAAAGAATCTGCATCTAAATAACCATTACCTCCTAAGAGATCTATAATTTCAGCAAAGTTTTTTGATGTTAATTGAGTATACTGTACTCTAGCATTTAGAGTAATATTTTCTGAAAAATCTTTGTTTAAAATTGTATTGACAGTAAATTGAACATCATCATTACGATCTTCATATAAGACGTAGGAAGAATTTCCATCATTACTTGCATTCAAATTAGCATTGTATAAACTAGTCCAATTTAATTGTCCATCATTTAAGAATGATTGTTCTATTTCATATACATTTGAATAGCCTTGTCTTAGACCGTAACTCGGTAATTTCTGGTAATAAGTTGGGTCTGGATTTGAGGCACCTAAATTTACAATATATGGGTTGCCATTTCCATCTACAGCTTCTCCATCAATTCGTGTTCCATTATTATCAATTCTACTATTACCAATTTTACCAAATTGGTAGGATATGTTTGTGTTCAGAGAAGTATTCTCATTTATATTCCAATAATGATTAAGCATTAAAATTGGTTCAGAAACTTCTTTTATTCTAGAATTTCTAATCATTCCGTTTTGCGACCCCCAATAAGAATTATATTGAATCCCTTTCAGATCAAAGACTTCTTGAGTTTGTGGCGCAGATTTACCTCTTTTATTAAAAGCTGTAATGGAAGTAAAACTTAAACTGTGGTTGTCGTTAATTTTCTTTTCAACAGATGCGAAAAAAGAAGTAGCATCATACATAGTTCCGTCTACAAAACCCTCTTTTCCATTTCTATTACTAGCAGCTACAGTATATGCCCAGCCGTCTTCAGACAAGCCAGAGGAATGTGTTGCCATTGCTCTATGCACATAACTTCTGTTTGAGGAAGCATAGGATATTCTGGTGCCTTGTCTTTGTTCTGATGATCTTACATTAATATTTGTAGCACCTAATATACCTCCAAATGTGTAATCGGACGCAGTTAAGCCAGTACTAAATTCTTGATTTCTTAGGACATCATTCAACCCTCCCCAATTACTCCACTGCGGTCTCCCGTTGTAGAGCTTATTCATTTCTATTCCATTAATAAGCACTTTTCCATTTTCTGAATCTAACCCTCTAATTCTAAAAAAAGAAGAACTAAATTCAAAAGCAGCAGTTCTTAAGTAAACATCTCTTGATGATTGAAGCAATCCAGAAATATTGTCAGCTGCACTAGTGTCATCATTTAACTCGTCATCGGAAAGAGTTACCGTACTTAAATCTTCCTCTTCAGAAATATCTATATACAATAAAATAGTTCCTAAGTCTATGGTATTACCAGCTAATTCTAGTGGGAAGTTCTGAGTTTCATATCCAGATAATTTTATTTCTAATATAAAACTTCCATTGTCTAAATTTTCTATCACAAAAACACCTAGTTGGTTTGTTTCATATGATTTAAGGGCATTATCTTTAATAGATAAGGAAACTCCTTCAAGAGGTTTTTCAGAATCACTATCAACAATAATTCCTTTAACAATATTTTGTGCATTTATTCCAATTGTGAAAAACAAAAGCAGTAATATTGGAATTACAAATCTTCTCATAAAATAATAGTTTTTAATAGGGTTGTCTGCAAAGACGTTCACAAAATTAATACTTTTAAATGAATTGAATTGTTAAAACACCTATATATTATTTTTGACTGAAATTAGTTTTATATTTTTGTATTATTAAAATAAAAAAAATGAATAAATATTTATCGTTAATAGCCCTATTATTAATTACAGTATATTCCTCTTTCTCCCAAAATGGCGAGAAAACTTATAAAATAAGAACCCTCGCTTTTTATAATTTAGAGAACCTTTTTGACACCATTAACGATATTACAAAGAATGATGAAGCAAGTCCTATGATGGAGCTTAAAGGGAATAAGTCTAAAGTTTATTGGGATAAAATTGACAAACTAGCCAGTGTCATTTCTCAAATAGGTGAAGAAAAAACAAAAACTAGTCCAGCTATTATAGGAGTATCTGAAATTGAAAATGTTAGTGTTTTAGAAGATTTAGTAAAATCTGTGCACATTAAGAAAAAAAACTACGGTATAATTCATTACGAATCTCCTGATAAAAGAGGAATAGACGTTGCTTTGTTGTACCAAAAGAGATACTTTAAGCCAATTTTTCATCAATCATTTAACCCAAATATTTATAGAAATAATAGAAAGGTTTACACTAGAGATCAATTATTAGTTTCAGGATATTTAGATGATGAGTTAATTCATTTGATTGTAAATCATTGGCCATCAAGAAGTGGTGGTGAAATGAAAAGCAGACCATTGAGAGAAAAAGCTGCTTATCAAAACACAAAAATTATTGAACAGGTTAGGGAAAAAGATCCAAACGCAAAAATTATTGTGATGGGTGATTTTAACGATGATCCTATCAATGCTAGTTTTAAAAAGGTTTTGAAAGCTAAGGGAAAGAAAAAAAATGTAGGTCAAAATGATATTTATAACCCCTATGAAGATCTGTTTAAAAAGGGATTAAATACATTGGGTTACAGAGATAATATTAATTTATTTGATCAAATTTTAATTACTTCGCCATTGTTAGATTCTGGTGCTAAAGATTTTTCAACTTACAAGATGTTTAAGGCCATGGTCTTTAATAAAAGATTTCTTACAAATAAAAGAGGGCGTTATAAAGGATATCCTTTTAGAAGTTTTTCTTTTGGCAGTTATACAGGAGGGTATAGTGATCATTATCCGGTATACATGTATTTAATTAAGGAGAAAAATTAACAACCAACAACGTTGGTTACTTATCATGTATTTTTAAGGTCTTTTAAAATCAGTTGAATAGAGGTATTTCCTTTCCATTCATTTTCATCCAAACTATAGGCAATGTCAAAATCACCTTTAATCGATTTGATTTTATTACCCAATCCAAAGCCAATTGCATTATAGGTTTTTTTATCAGCGCCGTCAATGATGTTCAATTTTAGATGACTTTTATCTGAGCCTACAGTTTTGCCATATCCATTATCTCTTACAGAAGTAGTTTTAAAGACAGGTTTCATGTTTTGTGGGCCAAACGGTCCCATTTGCTGTAGAATTCTAAAAAACTTAGGAGTAATTTCAGATAATTCTAGCTCTAAGTCAATGGTAATTTCTGGGATTAGTAATTTTTTGTCAATGCTGGCTTTTACAACTTCTTCAAATTTATTTTTAAAAGCACTGTAATTTTTTGGATCTAATGTTAAACCAGCAGCATATTTATGTCCACCAAATTGTTCAATAAATTCTGAACATTCATTTAATGCTTCATACACATCAAAACCTTTTACAGACCTTGCGGAGGCTGCAAGTTTATTGCCACTTTTTGTAAAAACTAGTGTAGGTCTATAAAAAGACTCTATGAGTCTAGAAGCCACAATGCCAATAACACCTTTATGCCAATTTTCAGAATAAACAACCGTTGAAAATTTTTCTTTTTCATTAGCTGATTCAATTTGTTGTAAAGCTTCATAGGTAATTTTTTTATCGAGTTCTTTTCTATCTAAATTAAACTTTTCAATTGAAGCAGCAAAATCTAATGCTGCTTCATAATTCATTTCAGTTAATAATTCTACTGCATAGTTACCATGTTTAATTCTGCCGGCTGCATTGATTCTTGGAGCAATGATAAAAACCACATCGGTAATTGTTAATTTTTTTTTATTTATTTGATGAATAATTGCTTTAATTCCATTTCTTGGATTAGAGTTAATCACCTCTAATCCATAATAAGTTAAGATTCTATTTTCACCAGTTATTGGAACAATATCAGCAGCAATTGCGGTAGCAACTAAATCTAAATATTGTTGTATGTCTTCAATTGTTTGATTTCTTTTTGAAGCCAATGCATGCACTAATTTAAAGCCCACACCACAACCACATAATTCTTTGTAAGGGTACGTGCAATCAACTCTCTTTGGATTTAAAACTGCCAAAGCCTTTGGGATCTCATCGCCTGGTTTATGATGATCGCAAATAATAAAATCAACATTCTTTTGCGTTGCATAACTGACCTTTTCTATTGCTTTGATACCACAATCTAATGCTATAATTAGTGAAAAATTATTATCAGATGCAAAATCAATTCCCTGGTATGAAATTCCATACCCTTCATCATACCTGTCTGGTATATAGGTAGCTATATGATTTGTGATTGTTTTTAAATAGGAGGATACCAACGATACAGAAGTGGTTCCATCTACATCGTAATCACCATAAATGAGAATATTTTCATTATCAATGATTGCTTTTTCTATTCTAGAGACAGCCCTGTCCATATCTTTAAGTAAAAAAGGATCATGTAAATCTTCAAGAGATGGGCGAAAAAACTCTTTAGCTTTTTTAAATGAATCTATATTTCTTTGAACCAAAAGCGATGCCAATATCGGATCTACAGATAAATCATTAGAAAGTTGATTAACTTTCTTTTTATTGGGTGCTGTTTTTAAAGTCCAACGCATAGAATTCTTAATTATTCATGAAAACAAACTTCTGTAGTTACTTCTGCAAACTGTCTAAACATTTCCATAACTCCACAGTATCTGTCAACAGAGAGGGTAACTGCCTTATTAATTTTATCCTGCTGTAAATTACTACCATAAAAATGATATTCAACATGTACTTTATGATAATATTTTGGATGTTCATCAGTAAGATCTCCTTGAACAATCATTTTAAAGTCATCAACCTCTACTCTCATTTTTTTCAACAAGGAAACCACATCTAATCCAGAACATCCAGCAAGAGAAGAAAGCATCATTGCTTTTGGGCGTAGCCCTTTGTTTTCTATTCCTTGATCGGGTGCATCCATAAAAAGTATTTCACCACTTGGATTATCAGATTCAAACAGCATATTTTCTTTCCAAACTGTAGTTACTGTGTTGTTGGCCATAATTAATTTTTATAATAATTTATATAAACAAAAGTAATAACAAAGATTTAATAACTTGTAGTTTCTAGCAGAGAATGAAATAAATTAATAGTTAAAAATGATAATCTTAAAAGATAATACCTTATAGATTATAATGACTTAAAAACGTATATTCATTTCCATAACCAAATAAGACAAAATATGCCATTAGTAACACCTTTATCCGCTGAACACAATTTAGAAACTAAAGAACTAGCAGAATTTTTTAACGAAACTCTCGGATTTTGTCCTAACTCAGTATTAACAATGCAACGAAGACCAGCCATTTCTAAAGCATTCATTAACTTAAATAAAGCAGTTATGGCAAACGAGGGTAGAGTTACCTCTGCTCTAAAAAGAATGATAGCATGGGTTTCCAGTAACGCTACAGGATGTAGGTATTGTCAAGCACACGCTATTAGAGCTGCAGAACGATATGGTGCAGAACAGGAGCAATTAGATCATATTTGGGATTACAGAACTCATCCTGCATTTTCAGAAGCAGAAAGAGTTGCTTTAGATTTCTCATTATTAGCAAGTCAAGTTCCTAATGCTATTGATATAACTATCAAGAAACGTTTGTATGAACATTGGGATGAAGGAGAAATTGTAGAAATGCTAGGTGTTATTTCTTTATTTGGGTATTTAAATCGATGGAATGATTCTATGGGAACCTCTATAGAAGATGGAGCTGTGGAATCTGGGAATCAATATTTAGGAAAACACGGTTGGGAAAAAGGGAAACATCAATAAGAATGAACTATTTTTTACCTGCTACTACAATAACAATCTCTCCTTTTGGAGGTTTGTTAGTATAATAAGATAGTACTTCTGAGATAGTACCTCTTTTTGTTTCTTCAAATAATTTGGTAAGTTCTCTAGATACTGATACTGTTCTATCCTCTCCAAAATATTCTGAAAAATGGCCTAAGGTTTTTACCAATTTATGTGGAGATTCATAAAAAATCATGGTACGTGTTTCTTCTACTAATTTGAGTAAACGTGTTTGTCGACCTTTTTTTATGGGTAAAAACCCCTCAAAAACAAAACGATCATTTGGAAATCCAGAATTTACTAGTGCAGGAACAAAAGCAGTAGCGCCAGGTAAACACTCAACCTTTATATTATTTTCAATACAACTTCTTGTTAATAAAAATCCAGGATCTGAAATAGCAGGGGTGCCGGCATCAGAGATAAGCGCACAAGTTTCTCCATTTTGTATTCGTTGCACTACACCTTTTACAGATTTATGTTCGTTGTGCATGTGATGGCTATGCATTTGAGTATTAATATCAAAATGCTTTAACAATTTCCCGCTATTTCTTGTATCTTCTGCTAAAATAAAATCGACATCTTTTAATACTGTAATAGCCCTAAAAGTGATGTCTTCTAGATTTCCAATAGGTGTGGGAACTAAATATAATTTACTCATGCATTAGTTATATTAATTATCAATTTTTTAGATTTCCTCGTAGGTTTCAACTGTAATATCGGCTAGTACATCACCAGTATGTTTTGTGCTCAACGGTTCAAATAGTAATAAATGAGTTTCCTCTCTTGCAATGGGTTTATGAAGAACTCCTTTTGGAACAATAAAAAACTCACCTTTATTTAAAACGATCGTCTTATCTTCAAGAACCAATTCTAATTGCCCTTTCATAACAAGAAATAGTTCGTCTTCGTCATCGTGTTTATGGAAAACAAATTCACCCTTAATCTTTGCCAATAATATTTGTTGACCGTTAAGTTTACCTATTCTTTTAGGAGACCATAAGTCTGAAAAAAGTTTGAATTTTTCTTTAAGATTAATAGCTTCATTCATAGTACAAATTTACAAAAAGTAATTGAGCTTAAATTTTAGAGAGATAATTATGTAATTTAAAATGTTCTTCAAATTTAATTCGTTTAATAATGCAAAGGGTAACCCATTGTTATTGATAGGATTTGATTAAATTTGTGGTCGATTACATTTTATAATTAGAGAAATTATAAATTGTGGTTTTGGTTATTATTATGTAATAATAAAATAACATTCAACAATATAAAAAATGTATAGAACACATTCTTGTGGAGCTTTAACTGCTTCAGACATTAACAAAGAGGTAACCATAGCTGGTTGGGTTCAGAAATCTAGAGATAAAGGATTTATGATTTGGATAGATCTTCGTGATCGATATGGTCTTACACAATTAATCTTTGATGAAGAAAGAACTGCTGCAGATTTAATGGAGAAAGCCAAGAATCTAGGACGTGAGTTTGTGATTCAAATTACAGGGACTGTTATAGAAAGACAGTCAAAGAATCCTAATATGAAAACTGGAGCTATTGAAGTTTTGGTTTCTGAGTTAACCATATTAAATGAAGCTAAGACCCCTCCATTTACTATAGAAGATACTACCGATGGAGGAGAAGATCTTAGAATGAAATACAGGTATTTAGACATTCGAAGAAACCCTGTAAAAGAGAATTTATTATTTCGTCACAAAGTATCTATGGAGGTTCGAAAATACCTCTCTGATGACGGATTTGTAGATGTAGAAACACCTTATTTAATTAAGTCTACACCAGAAGGAGCCCGTGATTTTTTGGTACCTTCTAGAATGAATCAAGGACAGTTTTATGCCTT
>JABAZK010000185.1 GCA_018608485.1 Flavobacteriaceae bacterium
CGATTGTCTACATACATGAAACGTGGGCCAGAGAAATTAATCATATCAATTTCTAGTTGATCTTTATGAAGGTTGTCGTAAAAAGATTTTAATAATTCTTTTGGATTGTCATTTAAATAAAAAGCACCGTAAATTAAATTAACTCCCAAAACACCTAAAGTTTCTTGTTGGAGTCTAGCATCTGTTTCTTTGAACCTAAGGTGAAGAACAATTTCATTAAAATCTTCTAAAGGGTCTAATTGAAATCTAATACCAACCCATCCATGACCTTTAAATTTTTTTGAAAAATCTATAGTAGCAACTGTATTTGCATAACTAAAGAATAATTTATCAGGGTGCTTTTTTCTACTAAGTCGATCTTCAATTAAATCTACTTCATGGTGAAGCATTCTTTTTAATCTATCTTCAGTTACATATCGTTTATCTTCTTCAATTCCATAAATAGCATCAGAAAAATCTTTGTCGTAAGCACTCATTGCTTTTGCAATAGTTCCGGACGCACCACCAGCTCTGAAGAAATTTCGAGCAGTTTCTTGTCCAGCGCCTATTTCGGCAAAAGTCCCATAAATATCAGTATTTAAATTAATTCTTAATGCTTTACTTTTAGTTGCAGGGATATTACTTATTTTCTTATCTCCTTTTAAAGAAATTGACATTTTGCTGAAGTTTTGCTTACAACAAAGGTAACTAAATTGATTGCTATCAGTCAATTTTTATGTTATTTTTGTTGTATATGAATATTACATTTTTAGGAACAGGAACTTCGCAAGGTATCCCTATGATAGCAGACAAAGATCCCGTTTGCATGTCTAATAATCCAAAAGATAAAAGGTTGCGATCTGCTATCATGATTTCATGGGAAACTAATTGCTATATTATTGATTGTGGACCTGACTTTCGTCAACAAATGTTGAGAGAAAATGTACAATCTATAAATGGAGTTTTATTTACTCATGAACATGCTGATCATACCGCTGGAATAGACGATTTAAGGCCCTTTACCTATAAAATGGGAGAGGTACCTATTTATGCTCAAAAACGGGTAATTGATAATCTCAAAATTAGATTTTCATATATTTTTGAAACTAAAAACAGATATGCTGGCGCACCTAAGCTCTCAGAAAATATTGTAGGATCATCAAGTTTTCTTTTACAAAGAATGTTAGTAACACCAATTAATGTTATGCATGGTAAATTGCCAATAATTGGCTATAGGTTTAATAACGTAGCCTACATAACTGACTTAAAAACTATATCTAGTAAAGAAATAAAAAAGTTGGAAAATTTAGAAGTTTTAATAGTCAATGCACTTCGAATTAAAGAGCATCCAACTCATTTAAATCTTGAGGAGGCTTTAGCATTTGTTAATGAAATAAACCCTAAAAGAGCTTATTTCACTCATATAAGCCACAAATTAGGGTTTCATGAAGAGGTGCAAAAAAATCTTCCAGAGAATGTGTTTTTATCCTATGATGGTTTAAGTATTGAAATCTAAAAATTAACTAAGTTGTATAAATTACAGCCTATTTTCAATCCACTTTTTAAAACTAAAAAAATTTTGTGGAGAGACACCATGACCTACGGGGTATTCTGAATACTCGTATTGTAATTTTAAAGTCTCTAAAAATGGAGTTGTATTTCTTGCCCATTCTACAGGAATAACTTGATCCACGGAGCCATGTGAGATATAATAGTCAGTCGAAATTATTTGATCTATATCATTTGGTATTAATTCTTTATTTAAATAACCACTTAATGCAATTACGTGTTGAATTTTATTAGGAAAATTTAAACTTAGAGCATAGCTAAGAATAGCTCCCTGACTAAACCCTAACAAAAAAGTATTAGTGGGTTTTGTATTGTATTGAATTTTTAAATCATCAATAATAGCTGCTATTTTTTGCATAGATTCTCTTGCTTGAACCAAGTCCGAAAACTTATTGTTTTCACTATCAAGATCTATAGCATACCAAGCATATCCTCCGTGCCCTATCTCATAAGGAGCCCTTAAACTAACAATTAATAAATCATCAGGTAATTCATCTGAAAATGAAAATAAATCTAGCTCATTACTGCCATAACCATGAAGCAGTACTAATAAAGATGGGGTTTTGGTAGGCTTTTTTGGTTGTCTAATAACGTAGGGTAATATGTCAGTCATGGGGTTAGTTAAGTACTAATTTTTTGTTGGCAAAAATTCCATAAACTGTTCCTTGTAATTTTTTTCCTTCAAAAGCAGAATTTTTAGAAGTAGATAAGATATTATCTTTAGAAAATAGATAAGATCCTTCAGGATTAAATAAAGTAAAATTAGCTATAGTGTCTTTTTTTATTGATTGAATATCTTGTCCAAAGACAGATCTTGGATTTGTGGTCAAGCATTTTATAGTTGTTTCGAGGTCTAAAACAGTGTTTACTGCACCAAACAAACTTTCTAAACCAATTGTACCATCTTTTGAGAGACTAAATTCTAGTTTTTTATGTTCTGTATCTATTGGGTTGTGATCAGAGGTTATCATATCTATAATTCCGTCCTTAAGACCTTTTTGTAAGGCTTTGGTGTCTGCTATGGTTCTAAGTGGGGGTGTAACTTTAACTTTGCTGTCAAAAAATTGTAATTCATCATCTACTAGTGTTATATGATGTGCAGATGCACTACAGCTTACTTGAAGGCCTTTCTTTTTTGCTTCTTTAATTAACGCTACAGATTTAGCTGTTGATATAGTAGGAATATGTAACTTTCCTCCAGTATATTCTAGTAAAAATAAGTCTCTAGCTATCTGCATATGTTCAGCTAATGCAGGACTTCCTTTTATGCCTAGTTTAGTGCTATTAACCCCCTCATTTACAATTCCATCTCCTGAAATTGAATTATTTTTGGGAAAACTAATCACTAATCCGTCAAAATTTTGAGCATACAATAAAGCAATTTTCATCAAATTATCATTAACAATTGGTTTGTTGTAGTCTCCAAAAGCGATGGCTCCAGATTGCTGCATGTCATAAAGTTCTGCAATCTCTTTTCCATCACTTAATTTTGTTAATGCACCTATTGGATAAAGTGAAGTAGCTGAATTTGATGCTTTATTTATTAAAAATTCTATATCAGATTTAGAATCTATTACAGGAAATGTATTTGGATTTAATGCAATTGAGGTGAAGCCGCTTTTTGAGGCGACTGATAGACCATTTTGAATTGTTTCTCTTTCTTCATATCCGGGTTCTCCAAGGGAGACACTAGTATCGAACCAACCACATGAAACGTGAAGATTCTCAAGCTCAACAAGTTTGTATGAGGGTTTGTTTTGTATCTTATTGTCTATTTTATCAACTTTACCATTAATGATCAAAATGTCCTTAATTTGTTTATGGTACTGGCTTGAAGGGTCTATTATGGTAGCCGATTTTAAAAGCGTAGTCATGTTTTGAAGAATTTTAAAATTAAAATTTCCAACAACAAAGATACAATTGCAATTGCCAAAAACAACCTCCAGAGCCATTGAACTTTGTTTTTTTCATTTATTTCTGTAAAAAGTTCTTTGACAGAGTCATAAGCAAACATTTTTTTATTTTGAATATTGTTCAAATTTTGAAAGCTTAATAAGCTCTCTTTTGGTGAAACATTAAAGGCTATTGTTTTTAAAGTATCTTTCTCTAAAGAGATAGTATAGAATCCTTTTTCTATAGGCTCTCTATTGGTGTACAAGGATATTTTATTAGAGGATGTTTTCTGTTGAGGGATGAACGAATTTTTTGAATTAGAAATTTTTATAAGTTGGTTTTTATTGATTTTCTTATTGATTTCTAACCTGTTTTGTTCTTGAAGAATATAGTAAGGTTTGTCTATTTCAAGGCTTTGTTTGGCAATATTAAACAGAATTGGAACAATTAAAGGTGAATTAAAAAAATTTGTAGATTTTTTATCTAATGGAGATGAGAAAAAATAAATTTTAGAATAAGAATTATTTATTTCTTTTAAAAAAGAGAATTTGTTTTGAAAAGATAAAATAGCGCTACCGCTAAAATTATGGTTATAGAATTGAGTAACAAATGGATATTGAAAATTTGTTACTTTTTTGGAAAAAACATTGTTAAATATGGGGTGTTCAAAATTAATGTCAGTAATTTTCAGTGTATCAACGGTATTTTTTCTAATGGAGCCTTTGTTAAAAATCTTTAAAAAAGTATTGTAGGAGCTAATATCTATGTTATTAGCAGGAATTATCAACAGATGACCACCGCCTTTGATAAATTGTTGTAAGCTATTTTTTAAAATATCAGAAATATTCTGCAGCTGGTTTAAAATAATTAATTGCTGTGAGGGTATAATATTAAAGTTAATTTGATCAGTTGAAGAGTTTGTTAGTATAAAATCATCTTTAGTAAAAATCTTTGACAAGAATGTAGATTTTTTTCCGATAGTAAGTATTGATGTTTTTTGAGGTGTATCTAAAGTGAAATAAAAAATATTATCAAATAAAAAAACATCGTTATAAGTTATTTCTATTTTACCTTTAATTTTTTCTAAACTTTCGACTGGAAATTCAATAGTTTTTTTTCTGTCTTTTTTGATAGAGAATGATTGTTTATTTAGAAGATTTGAAGCATTAAATAAAGCAATAGGAATGTCTGTTTTTTCTTCTCCTTGATTTTTAATAACAACTGATATTAAATTTCCTTTTCTATCATTCGTTTTTATGAAAATACTATCTACAGAAATGTTGTTTTTCTTTTTTAAATCAGGTTTCTTTAAGTATAATGGAGTATTTACATTTGTAAACTTAAATTTTTTATTTTTATTAAATTGCTGAAAATCAGTTATTAGTATAATTTTACTTAATTTATTAGTTTCATTATTTATTTTACTCTCTAAAGTTCTAATTTTATCACCAAAATAGGAGTTTTTTGTTGAGAAATTTAATTTTTTCAAATAGATATTTACTTCTTCTTTAGAAATATTTGATAAAAATTCGTCATTTGTAAGTAAAGAATAGGTTTCTTTTTTTGGTGCAAATTGTATTATTTCTTGAATAGCTTCGTTAAGTTTATTTCCATTTTGATCATTTGTATTTAAGCTCATCGAGTTATCTAGATAAATAAAATTATGAATGCTCTCATTAATCTTTTTATCGCTAAAATATGGTTGTGAAAATGTGAAAAGTAACGCTAAAAAACTAATTATTCTTAGTGCTAAAATTATCAATTTTTTAATTTTTGAGCTTTTTCTAGATTCTAATTTTACTTTTTTTAAAAATTGAACATTTGAAAAAGCAATTTTTTTAAATTTCTGAAGATTGAAAAGATGAATAATTAAAGGTATTATTAAAACAATTAATAAGTAAAATATACCAGGATATTTAAATTGCATCATCTAAAAATAATTTTAATTTTTCGCAAATTTTTCATTTATTAAACTGTTTTCATCAAATTCCCCTAAATTTTTAATAGTGAATTTTAAGTCTAACTAATTTAAAAGAAAAAAATTAATTTTAAGCCTCTGTTTTGATTTTTAAAATTTTTCAAAGACACCCAGTCCAAAAAGAGCAAAATCATATTTTATGGGATCATTATTATCAAACTGTCTAAGTTTGTTGTCTAGTTCAATCACTGCTTTCCAATCGTTTTGTTTACGTGTTAAAATCCCCAATTTTCTAGCAACATTTCCCGAATGAACATCTAGTGGGCACGATAAAAATGAAGGAGTATGAGTTTTCCATAAACCAAAATCTACCCCTTTATTATCTGCTCTTACCATCCATCTTAAAAACATATTTATTCTCTTTGCAGCTGAGTTATTTAATGGATTAGAGACGTGTTTTTCTGTTCTAATTTCGTGTGAAAGCTCAAAAAATATGTTTTTAAAATTTGCTATTGAATGTTGGTAATTTATTTCTCCATCAGATGGTTTTAGTATAAATTCTAGCCCATTGTGACGTAGATAAATATTTCGAAGAGACGTTATAAAATATTTGAAATCTGTGCTATTAAATGTCCTGTGAACAAACTTAGTAATCGCTTTAAGTTCTTTTTTTGAATGGTTCATAACAAAATCATAAGGAGAGTTATCCATGATTTCCATCATTCTTTTTGAATTTCTAATAATCATTGTTCTATTACCCCAGGCTATTGTTGCGGATAAGAAACCAGCAATTTCTATATCTTCTTTTTTTACATATTGGTGAGGAATTTGAATAGGGTCAGATTGTATAAAACTCTTTCTGTTGTAGAGTTCTGCTTTTACATCAAGAAACTCTTTTAAATCTTTATCAGGAATTACCATTGGTAGCTATAAGAAATGATGAAACTAATAAACCATTATACAAACCATGTAAGCAAATAGACCATAATAAACCTAGTCGAATTCTAATAAATCCAAAAATAAAGCCTACAAAAAGTTGAGGAGCAACCAAAAGAGGTGAAAAAAGGATAACATTGGTATTTATTTCGAAATTAAAAACATGTACGTAAGCAAATATAATTCCAATTGTATAAAATACTATCTTAAAAAGTTTTGGTTGCTTAAAGAGCACCAAGGGAGCTCTAAAAATCAACTCTTCAGCTATTGGAGCAAGAAAAGAGGCTAGGAAAAGAATTTTTAGACCACTTGAGTCTTTAAAAAAATTATCTGCAATATGACGATTTTCGTGAAGAACTCCCAAAGACGTGAATAAACTGTTGACAAGAGATAATAAAAATGAAATGGAAATTGATATCCATAATAGATGGATTAGAATTTTAATCTTGTAAAGAGGATTTTGGTTAGGGTCTTTTTCTAATTTGGGATTTCTTATGAAATTTATAAGATCATTTAATGTTTGATTCATAAAATAGTTCCATCTTTCATTGTTAATTTTCTGTCAGCCATATTGGCTAATTCTTCGTTGTGAGTGACTATAATAAATGTTTGATTAAATTTATCTCTTAATTCAAAAAATAATTGGTGGAGGCTTTCAGCTGAAGAAGAATCTAAATTTCCACTGGGCTCATCTGCAAGAATTACGGAGGGGCTGTTAATCAAAGCTCTTGCTACCGCTACACGTTGTTGTTCTCCTCCAGAGAGCTCATTTGGTTTATGGTTAATTCTATGTTCCAGTCCTAAAAAAGTTAGAAGTTCCATTCCCTTTTTTTTAACTTCGATAGCATCTTTTTTTCCTATAAAACCTGGAATGCAAATATTTTCAAGTGCTGTAAATTCTGGAAGCAATTGATGAAATTGAAAAATATAGCCTACATGTTTGTTTCTAAATGAAGCTAATTTGTTAAGGTTTAATTTTTTTAATGAAACACCATCTATTTCTAAATTATAATCTTGTTTTTTTGATGGACTATCTAGCGTTCCTAAAATTTGTAATAAAGTGGTTTTTCCAGCTCCTGATGGTCCAACTATTGCTACTATTTCTCCTTTTTTTATATGTATGTCAACTCCTTTTAAGACGTTGACATCTCCATAATCTTTGTGTATATTTTTTGCAATTACCATAGTGTTAAATTTACAAAAACAAAATATTAAAATAAGTAGAACTGATTATTCTTTAGAGAATGTTTTTGATAGATTATTTGACAAAGTAAATAAATCTAAATTTAAAAAGATGTCAACGAATTATTAATTGAACTATTTCTGTTTAATTTCATAAAATAAAGTACATTTTTATTATTCTCTATTGTAAGAAAATTGAATTTGAATTTGTATTTTTGCTACCGTTTTAAATTTTACAAATAGATGAACTTACACGAATATCAAGGAAAAGAAATTTTAAATAGTTTTGGTGTTAGAATTCAACGCGGAATTGTTGCTAGTAGTCCAAAAGAAGCTGTTGATGCAGCCAAACAATTAACTGCTGAAACAGGTACTAGTTGGTATGTTGTAAAAGCTCAAGTTCACGCTGGTGGCCGGGGTAAAGGTGGTGGAGTAAAGCTAGCTAAAAGCATCAACGATGTTGAGACAATTTCTAATGATATTATTGGTATGATGTTGGTAACACCACAAACATCTGCAGAAGGTAAAAAGGTTCATCAGGTTTTAATATGTGAAGATGTTTATTATCCAGGAGATTCTGAACCTGAAGAATATTATATGTCTGTATTGTTAAATAGAAATACAGGTAGAAATATGATTATGTATTCTACAGAAGGTGGAATGGATATTGAAACAGTAGCTGAAGAAACTCCTCATTTAATATTTACAGAAGATATAGACCCTACGTTAGGTTTATTACCTTTTCAAGGAAGAAAAATTGCCTTTAATTTAGGTTTGTCTGGTGTAGCTTTAAAAGAAATGGCGAAATTTGTATCAGCACTTTACACAGCTTATATTAAATCAGATTCTTCAATGTTTGAAATTAATCCAGTTTTAAAAACTTCAGATGATAAGATTTTAGCTGTAGATGCAAAGGTTACTTTAGATGAAAATGCATTATTCCGTCATAAAGATTACGCTGCTATGCGTGATTTAAGAGAGGAAAACCCTGTAGAGGTTGAAGCGAAAGCAGCAGGTTTAAATTATGTTGATTTAGACGGAAATGTGGGTTGTATGGTAAACGGTGCTGGGCTGGCTATGGGAACAATGGATTTAATAAAGCAAGCAGGAGGAGAGCCAGCAAACTTTTTAGATGTAGGTGGTACTGCAGATGCTCAACGTGTGGAAACAGCTTTTGGAATTATTTTACAAGATTCAAATGTAAAAGCTATTTTAGTAAATATTTTTGGAGGCATAGTTAGATGTGATAGAGTAGCTCAAGGAGTCGTAGATGCATACAAAAGTATGGGTGATAAAATTAATGTTCCAATCATTTGTAGATTGCAAGGAACTAACGCAGCTGAAGCCAAAGAACTTATAGATAACAGTGGTATGCAAATAATCTCAGCTACAGAATTTCAAGAAGCTGCAGATAAAGTTCAAGAAGTATTAGAATTATAAATTCACTTTAAATAAAAAACAAAAAACACCTCATTTTGAGGTGTTTTTTTGTTATAATTTTTTGTTTTTTTGAAGTTGTTCTTTTAAAACTGTTATTTCGTCTCTTAGTTGGGCAGCAACAATAAAATCCAAAGACTTAGCAGCTTCTTCCATCTGTTTTCTTTTCTCTCTAATTCTTTTTTCTATTTCAGATTTTGCTAGATATTGAAGGTCTTGTTCTGCTACTTCCTTAATTGCATTATTATATTGATAAGAAGCTACAGCTTTTCTTGACAATGTTTCGTCAATTTTCTTATTTATTTGAGTTGGAGTTATGTTATTTTTTTTGTTGTAAGAAATTTGTTTTTCTCTCCGTTTATCAGTCTCATCAATAGTTAATTGCATGCTTTTTGTTATTTTATCTGCATACATGATAGCAATTCCACTTACATTTCTAGCGGCTCTTCCGATGGTTTGAGTTAAAGACCTATGAGAGCGTAAAAATCCTTCTTTATCTGCATCTAAAATTGCAACTAAAGAAACTTCAGGTAAATCTAATCCCTCCCGTAAAAGATTCACACCAATCAATACATCAAAAATTCCTTTTCTAAGATCTTGCATAATTTCAACTCGTTCTAATGTATCTACATCAGAATGTATATACCTACATCGAATAGAAATTCTACTTAAATACTTTGTCAATTCCTCAGCCATCCTTTTTGTTAAAGTAGTAACTAACGTTCGTTCATCTTTTTCAACTCTCAGTTGAATTTCCTCTATTAGATCATCAATTTGATGAAGGCTAGGTCTTACTTCAATTTTAGGATCTAACAAGCCTGTAGGACGAATAATTTGTTCTACAAACACTCCTTCTGTATTTTGTAATTCATAGTCTGCTGGGGTAGCACTCACGTATATGGTTTGATTTTGAATAGCTTCAAATTCTTCAAATTTTAAAGGTCTATTATCCATTGCTGCAGGCAATCGAAAACCATATTCTACTAAATTTTCTTTTCTACTTCTATCTCCACCATACATTGCATGTGTTTGAGGAATGGTTACATGACTTTCATCAATAATCATTAAATAATCATCAGGGAAGTAATCCAGAAGGCAAAATGGTCTTGTGCCAGCTTCTCGTCCATCTAAATATCTTGAATAATTTTCAATTCCAGAACAATAGCCTAATTCTCGAATCATTTCTAAATCAAACTCTGTCCTTTCTTTTAATCGTTTTGCTTCAAGATGCTTTCCTATTTCCTTAAAATAATCAACTTGTTTTACCATATCCTCTTGAATTTGATGAATGGCGTTTTGAAGAACATCTGGTGAGGTTACAAATAAATTAGCTGGATAAATAGTTAACTTTTCAAATTTTTCAATGATTTGATTACTAACTAGATCAATTGCTTCAATTTCCTCAATTTCATCTCCAAAAAAATGGACTCTAAAGCCATTTTCTCCATAAGAAGGAAATATAGTTACCACATCTCCCTTTACTTTAAATGTTCCACTCTTAATTTCTACATCTGTTCTAGAATATAAACTAGTTACTAATTGGTGTAAAAATTTGGTTCTAGAAATTAGTTGACCAACTTCAATTGGAATCACATTTTTTTTGAATTCTACCGGGTTTCCAATACCATACAAACAGGAAACAGAGGCTACAACTAGTACGTCTCTTCTTCCTGAGAGTAGAGAGGAAGTAGTACTTAATCTCAGTCGTTCAATGTCATCATTAATAGATAAGTCTTTTTCTATATAGGTTCCCGTTACGGGAATATAGGCTTCAGGTTGATAATAATCATAGTAAGAAACAAAGTATTCAATGGCATTATTAGGAAAGAACTGCTTAAATTCTGAGTATAATTGGGCTGCTAGCGTTTTGTTGTGGGCTAAAACAAGCGTAGGTTTGTTTACATTTTCAACAACATTTGCAACTGTAAATGTTTTACCTGATCCAGTAACCCCTAATAGTGTTTGAAACTTTTCATTAGATGTAATGCCTTCTGTAAGTTGTTCAATAGCTTCCGGTTGATCTCCAGTTGGTTTGAACTCAGATTGTAGCTTAAAATCCATTG
>JABAZK010000037.1 GCA_018608485.1 Flavobacteriaceae bacterium
CAAAAACAAGTGTAGAAGTATACTCAATGCCAATGAATGTTGAGACATTTACCATAACTTTTGATGACGTTTCTAGTACCTCTGCTGTAATAGGTCTTCTTTGGGAAAAAACATATGTTGGAATAAAATTTGAAGTTCCAACGGATAAATTGGTTTCTGAAACCATAGATGCTGTTATGGCTGCAAGCCCTGAAGCTGGAGACTATTATAATGCCGCAATCTATTATAGACAACAAGAATTAGACATAAAAAAAGCAAATGAATGGATGGAAAAAGCCATGTCTTTGACTGAAAATCCTGCATTTTGGCAATTGAGACAACAGTCTTTAATTTATGCAAAAATGGGTGATACAGAAAAGGCGATAGCAGTTGCTGAAAAATCTCTAGAACTTTCAAAAAAAGCTGGAAACGAAGCTTATATTAAAATGAATACGCAATCACTTGCTGAATGGAGTCTGAAATAATATTATTCAACATTTATTTAAATTTAAAAGGCAGCTAATCGCTGTCTTTTAAATTTTCACTTCTAAAATCTATACGAAAAATTGCTTGTTCAAATTCAAAGAGAAAAGGTAAATTTTCAATAGTTACTTTTCTGAATATGATTATTTTTTAGAAAATTAATACTTTAAATTAATGTTTTTTCTGATGCTATCTAGTGTAGCTATTAGATCCTTTGAAAAAGAAAAACTCATGAGTTCACTTTCTTTTTTATTGTCTCTAAGCAATTGATTGAAATGCTCTATTTCAAAATTGTATCCAAAAGTTTCAGCAGAAAAATCTAGATGTTCTTCAATTCCATTTTGCACCAAAGTAATTGTTGTTGGTTGGTGAAACCTAGTATTAATTTTAATAACTCCGTACTCGCACGTAAAAATAGCTTCAGTAGGTGTTTCCTTCAAAAAAGTACTTTTCAAAATTGCTTTGGCATTCTCGTAATTAAAAATCATCTCACAAGATGAATCTGCACCGTTGGTGAAAAAAGTTGCAGTAGATTCAATATATTTTGGAATTCCTAATGTAGATAGGGCTAGAAACACAGGATATATACCAATATCTAATAAACTTCCACCTCCAAGTTCTTTTTTTAGCACTCTACTATCTAAACTATGTGTAGATTTAAATCCGAAGTCAGCTTCTAAACGAATTACTTTTCCAAAATTTTTATTTTTTATACTATTTTTCACATATTGGAAATGAGGTGAAAAAGCAGTCCAAAGAGCTTCCATCAAAAGTGTATTATTGATTTTTGCAACACGAATCATTTCTGTTACCTCTTGTAAGTTCATAGCAAAAGGTTTTTCACATAAAACAGCTTTTTTATGTTGTAAACAAAGAATGGCATGCGCCTTATGAAAACTGTGAGGAGTAGCTATGTAAACAGCATCTACTAATGGATCTTTTACAAGTGACTCGTAGCTATCATAACTTATTGAAACTTGAAATTCGTTTGCAAAAGAAGAAGCCTTTTGATAACTTCTTGAGGCTACCGCATATAATTCAGTTCCATGAACAGAAGTGATATCTTGTGAAAATTTTCGAGCAATATGACCCAGACCAAGAATTCCCCAGCGAATGATTTTTGTTTCTTTTTTACTCATCTTTTAGGTTATACTTTTTATCATGATGTATGTATAGATGATTTTTTTTCTGCACTTAAAATTCCAATCAATAAAAATAAAAACATTAAAACTAATACATGATACAAGGTTAATTTTAAATAAGCAACATCATACATTGCTTTTACAAAAACAATTGAAATCAACATTAAAATAATTTTAATTTTTGGATTATTTTTTTTAAAATTATACAATAACGCAGTGAAGATTACTACCACACATCCAACAAAATTTAACCATAAATAGCTAATTATTGGGTCTAAACCTTGCTCTTCAAGTTTGTAAATTCCAAAATAGTAAATTAATAAAATTATTACCTGAGTAATAATTGCAGCAACAAAAACTGCATTTCCATGAACACGTTTGAAAAAGAATGCTAATAAAAAAATACCCAATACATTTCCGTAAAATAAAGATCCAATAATATTAACTAGTTGAATTAAATTATCGAATAGATTTGCAATACAGGCTATAGCAATAGCTAATAAACCCCAAACTAAGGTTAGCCATTTTGAGGCTTTTACATAGTGAGCCTCATCTTTTCCGAAAGCAATATTTCTTTTGTAAACATCTATTGTTGTTGTAGAGGCCAACGCATTCAACTCTGATGCAGTTGATGACATGGCTGCAGCCAAAATAACAGCCAATAATAAGCCAATAATACCTTTTGGAAGGTTATTTACTATAAAATGAATAAAAACATAGTCTTTATCATTCTCTTCAATTTTTTTGTCAGAATTTTCGGCAACTTTCTTGATGATATTTTTAGCTTGTTGCTTTAATGATTTATCTTGATTGTTGAGTTCTAGGATTAAACCCCTTTCATTTTCTTGTATACCATCTAACAAAAGTGTTTTCTTTTGAGTTTCTATAGATATATGTTCTTTTTCTAATTCTTTAAATTCATCGTAATACTTAGAACTGATAACAGCTTCATTGGCTTTTGGATTAAAGTTTAATGGAGATGCATTAAATTGATAAAATACAAAAACCATTACCCCTGTTAACAATATAAAAAATTGCATAGGTACTTTTAACAAACCATTGAATAGAAGACCCAATTGACTTTCTCTTAGAGATTTTCCAGACAAATATCTTTGCACCTGACTTTGATCTGTTCCAAAATAAGAAAGCATCAAAAATGTACCACCTAAAAACCCTGTCCAAACTGTATACTTTTTATCTAAATCAAATGAAAAATCTAATACTTTCATTTTATCACTAGCTCCTGCAATATCTAATGCTTTAGAGAATGTTATCCCGTCTGGGATATAGAACATAATTAGAGTAAAAGCAGTTACCATCCCAAAAAATATAATGATCATTTGCTGTTTTTGTGTAACATTCACTGCCTTAGTACCACCAGAAACAGTATAAAATATAACCAATAAACCAATAACTATATTAAGTACTATTAGATCCCAACCTAGAACATAGGATAAAATAATTGCCGGAGCATAAATAGTAATTCCAGCAGCAAGGCCTCGTTGAATTAAAAATAAAAATGCAGTAAGCGATCTTGTTTTTAAATCAAATCTAGTTTCTAGATATTCATATGCTGTATAGACATTTAATTTATAGTAAATTGGAATAAAAACCAGACAAATAATAACCATGGCTATAGGTAAACCAAAGTAGAATTGTACAAAACCCATTCCGTCATGGAAAGCCTGACCTGGTGTAGATAAAAAAGTAATGGCACTCGCTTGAGTAGCCATTACAGACAATCCTATAGTCCACCATTTAGTATCATTACCTCCTTTGATATAATCTTTCACTCCGCTATCCATTTTACGGGTCTTATAAACTCCGTATAAAACAATAAATAGCAACGTTGTTACTAAAACAAACCAATCTAATGGATGTAAATCTGGTACTTCCATAATTACCTAGTAAAAAATTGTGTTATAAAATAAAAAATAAGAATGTATATAACATTTACAATCAGCACAATTGAATATATTTTTTTCCAAAGTTGTTTTTCAATTTTCATTATTAGTTTTTTAATTGCTTTTGTTGCTGAATACGTTGTTTACCTATGGATAAAATATTTGCAAATAACTTATAAGCTCCTGGAACTCCTGCTGGCAATTCTCTAAAAAAACTTAATCCAGTATATATGTAGTTCCCTTTTCCATATTTAGCAACTAATAAACTACCTTTCTTTGGATTCTCTCCTTTGTCGTTCATGGATAAAATAGGAGTATATTCTGAACTCCAAGAATTAGGAAAATACAAACCTCTTTCTTGAACCCATCCATCAAAATCTTTTTCAGTAATTTTATTAGGGAAATTCATTATTGGATGATTTTTCTCTAAGATTTCTACCGTAGCATTTTCATCAGTTACTCTGTCTCTAGATAATTTTAATTTAAATGGAGCAGCTAAATCAACCCTTCGACTAGTATTATATTGAACTACCATATTTCCACCATTTTTTACATATTCTAGTAAAAATTTTTGTTTATATTTTAATACGGAAATTGTGTTATAAGCTCTAATTCCTAAAACAATAGCATCAAACTTTTTTAAATTTTCTGTATTAATTTCTTCGGGATTAATCATCTGTACAGCATAACCAATTTGTTTTAAACTTTCTGGAACAACATCTCCGGCACCTTTAATGTAACCAATAAAATTTCCTGCTTTTTGTATACTCAACCGAACTACTTTTGCTTCTGATTTTTGCAATACAGATTGCTTTGGAATGTGATCATATTTAATTTCTATTAATTCTTTATCAAATTGGTTATCACCTATGAGTAAAGTTGCTTCAATAATTCCTTGCGAGTCATCAACCGGAGGAATTACTTTGAATTGAAAATTTTGGACATCCCCTTTTTGTTTGATGTCTACATCAATAAAACTGGGTGAAACCTGCCATTTTTTTGGCACCTTTAAAGATAATTTCCCCATAACATTACTAGCCCCTGATCTTACTTCCACAGATATTAAACGCTCTTTTAAATCCGAGAATAACACCACTTTTTCCTTAAGTTTTGTAGTTACAATCGGTAGTATTTCAAACGGTTCGTATAATTCACCTTTGTCTCTTTTTGAATATCGATGAATGACTTCTTTTTTTATCTTAATGGGTTGACTATCTACTAAAAGATTAAAATAAACAGCTACCTTTCTAGGTGTTTCAGGTTTTCCAATTAACTGATTATCAAACACTTGATACATCCCTAAAGTTCCTTTTGACTGTAACCAATAAGGATCTGTGTAATGTAAGTTGTTTAACTTAATAGTCTGTTTAAACTCTTGTTTTTGGTTACCCTGTAACAGTATATCTGTTTTTATTTTTTGGAGATTACTAGTTTTAAAACTCATTGATTCTAAATAGACAGGCACCTCAGAATTTCTATTTAAAACTTCAATATTGATAGTTATATTTTCGTTTGGAACACTACTAGCACTTTGTGCAGATGCTTCTAAATATAATCCTGCACAAGCTTCAATAATTTGACTAATTTGTTCGGATTTAATTCTTTTCCAATGAATATCCTTGAGAGATTGGATTTTCTTGTAGGCTTTCATTAAATCCTTCAAATGTTTTGCAGGTTCAGCAAAATTAAAATTCTTCTCTATTTCATATAGTATATCACCAATTTCTCCTCCACCTTGAAGTCGATTCCAAGTGGTATTAATACCAGCAAAAATATCATTAGAATCTTTAGGTCTATCTCCTTTTAAAAATTCTAAAAATTCTTTTTGACTTCCTCTGTTGGTTAGTCTTCCAAAACCTTGACATAGATGCTGACTGCTAGCTAGAGCTGCAACCTCATTGTTGGATAGTCCTTTTAAAGGATAATAAACTCCGACGTCTACTGAAGTTAATTTACCTTCTGTAGCATTTTTAAACGCTTCTTCTGTTTTATAAAACCAAGAAGATGTATTAAAATATACACGTTTAGGTTGCCAAGTATCTGTGTATTTTAACTGATCTGAAAAATTTATAGCATCATCAGCTAAATCAAAAGCTTCAAGACTTAACATGGCCGAAGTTGTATGATGTCCATGAGTAGTTCCGGGAGTTCTATGATTAAATCTATTGATAATTACATCCGGTTTAAAAGTTCTAATAGCCCAAACCACATCACTTAAAACTTTTTCTTTATCCCAAATATCCAAAGTTTCTTCTGGGTGTTTAGAATATCCAAAGTCATTAGCTCTCGTAAAAAACTGCTCACCTCCATCTATTCTTCTAGCAGCTAAAAGTTCTTGAGTTCTTATGACACCTAATAGCTCTCTTATTTCGGATCCAATCAGATTCTGTCCTCCATCTCCTCTAGTTAATGATAAATAACCAGTTCTAGCTTTCACATGATTTGATAAATAGGATATTAAACGAGTATTTTCATCATCTGGATGCGCAGCTATATACAAAGCAGTGCCTAAAAAATTTAATTTCTGAATTTTCTCATAAATTTCATTGGAAGATAATTTTGTTGGCTTTTGTGAAGAAATTTGAAAACTTACAAGTAGAAATAAAAATGTAGTAATCCAGTTTTTCATAGTATTATTGGGTTTCATCGCTAACAAATGTAGCATTTTAAATCTTCATTTAAAATTGCAAAAACAATTTAACATATTTCAAAAACCCCCATTGATTCACATACTTATTTAATCAAAAAAGCTATCAACAATAAGAGTAAAATGTTGATAACAATATTTTCAAAATCACTAATTTCCAATATCTTTGTAATTGAACCATACCTTAACAAATATCAAAATGAAATTTATCGTATCAAGCTCGCAATTATTAAAACAACTACAAGTTTTAGGCGGAGTTATTAACAGCAATAACACCTTACCTATATTAGATAATTTCTTGTTTGAAGTTTCTGAAAATCAATTAAAAATTTCTGCATCTGATTTAGAAACAACTATGAGTGCAGTAGTTACAATAGAATCTGATACATCTGGCTCTATCGCAATATCAGCTAGATTACTCCTAGATACTTTAAAAACATTTCCAGATCAGCCATTAACTTTTAAAACTGATAGTGATAGCATCATAGAAATAATTTCTGATCAAGGTAAGTATGACATGGCATACTTTGGAGGTGATGAGTTCCCAAAATCTGTGAGCATACCTTCACCAAGTAAAACAATCATACCATCTAATATTTTAGCTACAGCTATATCAAAAACAATTTTTGCTGCAGGTAATGATGATTTACGACCAGTAATGAGTGGAGTCTTTTTTCAATTTAGTTCACAAAATTTAACCTTTGTAGCAACAGATGCTCACAAATTAGTGAAGTATACTAGAACTGATGTAACAGCAGATAAAACTGCTGAGTTTATCATGCCAAAAAAACCATTGAATTTATTGAAAGGTGTTTTAAGTGGTGAAGAAGATGTTACCATTGAATACAATGATGCCAATGCGAAATTTACGTTTGAAAATTTTGTTTTAATCTGTAGATTAATTGATGGAAAATATCCTAATTACGAAGCTGTAATTCCAAAAGAAAATCCAAATAAGTTAACAGTAGATAGAGCATCCTTTCAAAATTCAGTTCGTCGTGTTTCTATTTTCTCAAGCAAAACAACACATCAGATTCGCTTAAAAATGGCAGGTACTGAGTTAAATATTTCTGCTGAAGATATCGATTTTTCAAATAAGGCAGATGAACGCTTAAATTGTGATTATCAAGGAGATGATATGCAAATTGGATTTAACTCTCGTTTTTTAAGTGAAATGTTGAGTAATTTGAGTTCTAATGAGGTCTTAATTGAAATGTCATTACCAAACAGAGCTGGTATTTTAACTCCTATAGACGGTACAGACGAAGGTGAACAAATCACGATGTTGGTAATGCCAGTAATGTTAAATAACTAATCCGATCCATGTTAAATTAACCTATAATTAATGTAGGATATTTTATCAAATTTACATCAATTGACTACAACACAATACTGAAGTAACACCAGTTTATCGTTGTAGTTTTTTTGTTTATTTTTATGATTAAAATTTTATCTTATTGAATTTTCTAGCACATTTGTATTTATCTGAAAACTACCCAAATATTATGATTGGTAATTTTATAGCTGACCATATCAAAGGGAATCAGTTCAGTCATTTTAATTCACAAATTAAACTGGGTATAAAATTACACAGAGAAATAGATACTTTTACAGATACCCATGAGATTACTAGAATCAGTAAGCGAAGACTTCATAAACGTTATGGATTATTTGCAGGTATTATTATTGATATTTTTTATGATCATTATTTAGCAAAAAACTGGAATGATTATTCTGCCATACCCTTAAAAATTTACGTTAATTCAGTCTATAATTTAATAAATAGTCATAAAGAAATATTACCAGAGAAAACATTGCAAATGATACCCTATATGATAAAATATAATTGGCTTTACAACTATCAATATAAAGAGGGAATTAAAAATGTTCTTCAAGGAATGAATCGTAGAACAAATAATAAAGGTCAGATAGATTTAGCGATTGAAGACCTATACAAATTAGATACAGATTTTGATAAAGATTTTAAATCATTTTTCAAAGATTTAAGAATTTTCTCTCATCAAAAAATTAAAAAATTAAACCCTCAAAACACCTATTCATGAAAAAAATAATTCTCTTATTTATTATAAGTTTACTTTTTACATCTTGTAACCAAGAGGAAGAAAACTCTAATCAACTGAAAGGTTTGGTTACAGAAAAAGCAATGGTAGTTTCAGCAAGAGCTGAAGCTTCTAAAATTGGAACAGAAATTTTAAATAAAGGGGGGAATGCTTTCGATGCTATGATGGCTACTGAATTAGCATTAGCTGTTAGTTATCCAGTTGCAGGAAATATTGGTGGAGGTGGTTTTATGGTTTACAGAAAAAATGATGGTGAAATTGGTGCCCTAGACTACAGAGAAAAGGCTCCTTTAGCGGCCTCTAAAGATATGTATTTAGATACAGAAGGAAATGTTATCAAAGGCAAGAGTACCTCTGGCGCAACTGCTGTAGGAGTTCCTGGAACTATAGCTGGCGTGTTTAAAGCTCAAGAAAAGTTTGGTGTATTGACTGTCAAAGAGGTTTTAACTCCTGTGATAGCATTAGCAAAAAAAGGAGTTTTAGTCACAAAAAAACAAGAAAAAAGAATTCTAAAACATCAAAAAGATTTTAAAAAAGTAAATAAGGATACATTTATTTTTCTTGATCCATGGAAAGAGGGTGATACTATAAAATATATTGCCCTAGCTAATACTTTAGAACGTATTTTAAAAAATGGTAGAGATGAATTTTACAAAGGAGAAACTGCAAAAAAATTAGCAAAATTTGTACAGAGTAATGGTGGAATCATAACTGAAGATGATTTGGAAAAATATGAGGCCAAATGGAGAACTCCCATTACTTTCATGTACGACAATTTAAAAATAATATCCATGTCTCCCCCCTCAAGTGGTGGAATTTGTTTGGCACAAATTATGAATGGAATCGAATCTTTTGACCTTCAATCTTATGGTCATAACTCTGTGAAAACTATGCAAGTTATTACAGAAGCTGAACGAAGAGCATACGCAGATAGAAGTTATTATTTGGGTGATCCTGATTTTGTTAATATTCCAAGAGATTCATTAATAAGTAAAGCCTACTCAAAGAATAGGATGCGTTCTTTTTCTTTTGAAAAGGCAACTGCTTCAAAAGATATTTTACATGGTTCTATTAAAATTACTGAAAGCATGGAAACCACCCATTACTCCATTATAGACCAATACGGGAATGCAGTTTCAGTTACCACTACTTTAAACGGAGGTTTTGGTTCTAAGCTTTATTCATCTGAACTAGGTTTTTTCTTAAATAATGAGATGGATGACTTTAGCAGCAAACCTGGCGAACCAAATATGTTTGGTTTAATTGGTGCTAAAGCAAATGAAATTGCTCCAGAAAAAAGAATGTTAAGTTCCATGACACCTACAATTGTAGAAAAAGATGGTGACCTTTGGATGGTTGTTGGAACTCCAGGTGGATCTACTATTATCACCTCTGTTTTACAAACTATTTTAAATGTTCATGAATTTAAAATGGGAATGCAAGAAAGTGTAAATCAACCAAGATTTCATCACCAATGGTTACCCGATATGATAATGATAGAACCCAATCAGTTTGAAAAAAATATAATTGAAGAGTTAAGAAATATTGGCTATACAATAGATGAACGCAATTCTCGACTAATAGGAAAAGTTGATGCTATTTTAGTTTTAAAAAATGGAAAACTTGAAGCTGGTGCAGATCCAAGAGGAGATGACACTGCTATAGGTTTTTAAAGTACTTATAAAAGAATAATTAAAAAACAATGATTCAACCATTTCATTTAGCTATACCAGTAAAGAACTTAGAAATTTGTCGAACTTTTTACAGAGATATTCTTTACTGTAAGGAAGGAAGAAGTAATACGCATTGGGTAGATTTTAATTTTTTTGGACACCAATTGGTAATTCATCAAAAAGATAATTTTGAACCACAACAAATCTCAAATCCTGTAGATGGTCATGACGTTCCAGTTCCTCATTTTGGTGTAGTTCTTAAAATGAATGAATGGGTAGAATTAAGTGAACGTTTAAAAAATAATGATACGGAATTCATAATAGAGCCTACTATCAGATTTAAAGGAAAACCAGGTGAACAAGCTACTCTATTCTTTAAAGATCCTGAGGGAAATGCTCTAGAATTTAAAGCTTTTAAAGATCTTGGACAATTATTTGCGACTTAAATGCGTCTTTTAGAAACCCATATTGTTAAAGAACAAAAAATTCCAATTAGAATACAAGAATATGCGGTAGGTATTTTCAATACTGTTACATCTAAATCTGCTATCAAAAAAGCTATCAAAAAAAAATTAATTCTTGTCGATCATACTCCTGTAACAACTGCAAAAATTATTGTTGGAGGGGAAAAAATAACATTGTTTGCTCCTGAAAAAAAAACAACTACCAAACCACTAAAACTAAAACTCTCTGTTATATTTGAAGATGACTATTTAGCAGTGATCGAAAAACCTCCAGGAATTTTAGTTAATGGAAATACATTTAAAACAATTGATAATGCATTGGA
>JABAZK010000079.1 GCA_018608485.1 Flavobacteriaceae bacterium
CATATTAGTGACTTTACTCACATCCCAACTTCCAATATCTTGATTGAAATTAGACGTATATTGGTATTGGTCTGTGCCAAACAATAAACTCATATCCGCAACCTGACTTACATCCCATTCACCTATATCTTGATTAAATAAAAAAGCATTGTTAAACATTCCGCTCATATTAGTCACTTTACTTACGTCCCATTTGCTTATATCTTGATTAAAATGAAACTCACGCCAGGCTCCTCCAACCATATTAGACATATTAGTTACATTACTTACATCCCAAGAAGAAATATCAGGATTAAATTCCACCAGCCAAGTTTGATAAGCACGTTCTTCTATCGGAGCATTTTCAAACAAATCTGACATATCTGTTATTAGTGTAGTAACCACTTTACTAACATCTTCTTCTTTAGTAAACATTAATTTTAATTTGTCAATATCTACAGCAGTATAAGTAACTCCATCTAATTCTCCCGTAGTTCCTGCTGTAACCCAATCCCTTGCTTTAATAGTGACCCCATTTTCATCTAAATAAAAAGGAGATTGTTCCTCAAATATTGCTGTTACTATTATAGAATTGTTCCAAATAATTTCTTTAGGATTATCTGTACCTGTTAAATCTCCTGCCCATTCTTTAAACTCCCATTTTACATTTGGAATTGCAGTAAGTTCAACTATTGTACCTTCAATATGTTGCCCACTAGCTGGAGTTATTGTTCCTGCAGTTGAAGGGTTAACAGACGTTGTTAGCGCATATTTAATAACTGGTGCAAGTTCTTCTGTGTCTGATGAACAAGACACAACAAACAAAACTGACAGTAGTAAAATGAATTTTTTCATAGCCGCAAAGATAAAATTTGTGCAGACGGAGAGTGAAATTAAGGCTAAACATTTGTTCCTTTTTATTATTTGGAACAAGTAAATACTTAAATTATAATTTAAATTGCAGCTCTGAGAACAAAAAAAGTTTTTATTTTAAAAGTAATTTTGTGAGTTATAAACAAACATCTAACCTACTTAAGAGGTTTAGAAATAGCTGAACTGAAGGAGGAGGATATGCCTGCTATTTACAATCTAACTTGTTGAATTTTTCTAAATTCAACAATTCAAATTCTGGTCCACCATCCCAATCCTCAATAGGCTGATAAGCATTTCCTGATTGGATTTCAATTTTAGTATTTGATTTTTTTGTTACAATAAAAGTCTGACCATAAATCCCATCTAATTTAAATTGTTTAGGATTATTAATAATAGTGTCTAAATACCATTCTAACCTTAGACCTAAATTAGAGTTTGATACTTCACCTGTTGCATAGCACCCTTTTTCATCAATTATTAACAAAGAAAAAACCGTCCTCCTCAGGACGGTTTATCTTTCAATTAGTTCTTAAGGAAAAAACCAACTAAAAATCAACTAACCAAACTTTACTTTAAACTTTCTCTTCTCTTTACTTTTTGTCTTCTTACTTTAGTCCGTTACTGTTCCTTCGCCTTCCATAGTTACCAAAGCATATAAAACAGGTTCTGATGAACAAGACACAACAAACAAAACTGACAGTAATAAAAAGAATTTTTTCATAGCCGCAAAGATAAAATTTGTGCAGACGGAGAGTTAAATTAAGACTAAATATTTGTTCCTTTTTATTATTTGGAACAAGTAAGTACTTAAATTATAATTTAAATTGGAGCCCTGAGAGCAAAAAAAGTTTTTTCTTAAAGGACGGGACTATTATAACTTATCTAAGCTACTTAAGAGGTCCAAAACTCCCTGAATTAAAAGAATAGGATATACCTAATCGGGACAAGTTCCCCAAATAGGTTTGTTGGCTTCTGTTAGAGCACCTTCAATCCCAGCCCACTTATTAAATTCTTGAGGTTCTGAAGAAATATTAGAAACACACCATTTAGTTAAATCTTGATTAAAATTCATTTTTAAATCATAAGCATATAAATTTTTTGGGCTAAACATACCATCCATATTATTAACGCTACTAGTATCCCAACTACCAATGTCTTTGTTGAATGCTGCTGCGCTACTAAACATATTACTCATAACAGTCACGTTGCTAACATCCCAACTTCCAATATCTTGATTAAATGAAATATTCCCATAAAACATACTGCCCATATCAGTCACACTACTCACTTTCCAATTTGATATATCATCAAATAATACTCTTACATCAGTATAATTACCCCAATAGGCAATTGATCCATTACCAAACATATTACTCATATCAGTCACGTTGCTAACATCCCAACTTCCAATTTTCATTTCATTCTTGTTTGAAGTTTTCCAAAACATTCCTGACATATTAGTAACCTTACTAACATCCCAGTTTTCAAATTCCAACTGCATATTACCATTTTCTGCAAACATAAATGACATATTTGTGACATTACCCACATCCCAACTTCCAATATTATGGTCATTGTTATTCATTTTTACAAACATTTGAGACATATCAGTTACCTTACTTACATCCCAGCTACTTATATCTTGAGCAAAAACAGAGCATCCAAAAAACATCCCTGACATTCCTGTTACGTTACTCACATCCCATTTGCTAATGTCTTGATTAAATAGCCCGTAAGCATAATTGTCAAAACTATCTAGAAGATCTGCATCTGCCTCTCCATTTTTTCTTTTAAACATTCTACTCATATCGGTCACGTTGCTAACATCCCAACTTGAAATGTCTGGATTCATTTTATTAAAATACAAATAAAAAATTTCTTCTGAATTAGATGTTGGACCATTTCCAAATAGATCTGACATATCGGTTATTAATGTTGTAACAACTTTGCTTAATCTTTCTTCAGCTGCTTTAAATGCAGGTTCGTATTCACTCCAATTACTTGGACCGAAATTAAATATTGTCCTTAAAGTATCTATATCTACAGCTTCATAAGTTATCCCATTAAGTTCCCCTTTTGTTCCAGCCGTAACCCAATCCCTTGCTTTAATAGTGATCCCATTTTCATCTAAATAAAAAGGAGATTGTTCCTCAAATATTGCTGTTATTGTTTTAGAATTGTCCCAAATAATTTCTTTAGGATTATCTGTACCTGTTAAATCTCCTGCCCATTCTTTAAACTCCCATTTTACATTTGGAATTGCAGTAAGTTCAACTATTGTACCTTCAATATGTTGCCCACTAGCTGGAGTTATTGTTCCTGCAGTTGAAGGGTTAACAGACGTTGTTAGCGCATATTTAATAACTGGTGCAAGTTCTTCTGTGTCTGATGAACAAGACACAACAAACAAAACTGAAAGGAGTAAAAGGAATTTTTTCATAGCCGCAAAGATAAAATTTGTGCGGACGGAGAATTAAATTAAGACTAAACATTTGTTCCTTTTTATTATTTGGAACAAGTAAGTACTTAAATTATAATTTAAATTGGAGCTCTGAGAGTAAAAAAAGTTTTTCGAAAAGGATGAGACTATTATAACTTATCTAAGCTACTTAAGAGGTCCAAAACTACCTGAATTAAAAGAAGAAGATATGCCTATAGTATGACTATCGCCTAACATACCCACCAATAGATTCTCTGTATTCAATTTCAAATCCATTTTCTTTCGTAAACTTTTTGAACTCATCTGTTGCGTTACCTATTGTTAAAAATGATTCAATTTCAAAGATTTCAAAAAATCTATTAAAATTTGGCCCATTAATGAAATCTATTCCGTGTTGGATGCCATCTTCACTATTATTATACCTTTCAATTAAAGTTACTTTTTTTCCGTTTTCTGAGATGAAATATCCGTAAACAGATGATGGTTCTCTTTCAACAATAAAATTAGAAAGGTCTTGAGTAAATGCCTCAACATCAACTCTTAAATTGTTTTTTGTATTCAATTCTAAAATAAAAGTAAGTTCTGAAGAGTCAGAGTTGCCTAAAACTTTAAGTTCTTTCGATTTTACATCAGTATTACAAGCAGTAAAAATCATTGTAAATGAAAGAAGGAATATTAATTTTTTCATAATTAAATTAGTTTATACTTCAAATTTAAGATATATCTAACCTACTTAAAAGGTTTAGAACTCACTGAATTGAAAGAAGAAGATATGCCTATGGTTTAGTTATTCTCCTCTAAGCATTTTTTTGAATGCCTCTAAATCAAATTCATTCCCGTAAAATAGTGTACTCATTTTCATAATATCAGCAGCAATAAGCACTGCAGTTTTTATTTCATCTTCGGATGCACCCAATCTCTTTAACTCTGCAATATGATAAGGTATACAATATTCACATTTGATAGCTGCAGAAGTAGCAAGTGCTACTAAATGTGCTTCTTTTTCAGCTATTGAGCCTTCTTTATATAAACCCATTTGAGCTTTAAAATAAGTGTCAGAACTTTTTAGAATTGAAGCAGGATACACAGAATTAAAAGGACTCGCTGCCAAAAGTTCTTGCTTCTCTTCAAGTGTTAGCGCAGTATCCTGTGAAAATGCCGTTGAATACATTCCTACAAATAGTAAAATAAATAGTAATTTTTTCATAATTATAAGTTTTAAGATTAGTACTAATTTACAATAATTTTAAAAGATGAAGATATGCCTATGGTTTAATCATAGTAAAGCTTGCCATTTTCATCTTTTAAAGTCTTCATAAGTTCAAAACAGAGTTGGTCAATATTACCTTGAAAGGAATTAAAAGCCGAAACATTTGATAGAATTACAACGCCGATTTTATTTTTTATATCTATTACTATTGAGGAGGAATATCCGCCTGTTGCTCCGTTATGCCAATGCCATTTATTATTTGAACTGGTTGAGTTTATAATATGCCAACCAAGACCCATATCAGTTTGATTATCTAATTTTATTGTTTTTTTTGTCAACAGTTTTAATTCAGCATTTGAATCATCAAAATGAGCAATTCCATATTTTGCTAAATCTTCAACATTAGATAATACTCCTCCTGCACTGGCAATTACAGAAAGGTCCCAATTTGATGTATTTCTTCCTTTTTCATCAAGTCCCTTAACGAGTTTTTTATCTAGTAATTCAATTTTAAAAGTTGAGTTATTCATTTTATATTTTGAGAAAATATTTAGTTTAAATAGCTCCTCATACCTTAAATCATATATTTGACTTAAGGTATAGCCTAGTATACCCATTCCTAAGTTTGAATATTGAAATTTTCCTATGGCCTCTTTATCAATTTCCAAAAAGTTTATTAGATAGTCTTCTAAATCATAATGATCATAATATTTATACGGATTATCTGGTAAATTTCTGAGATTAGCCAATTTTTTTTTCTCTCCTTTAGCTAATATTTCAAGTATGTGAAAGCCAAAAACTGTTTCAACAACATCAAGAGAACCTACTTCATTTTCAAAAGAGAAATCTCTAAACTCTGATGCAAATCCATCGAAAAAGGTAAATTCAATTTCTCCAAAATCATTGCTTATCTTTTTCTCAGATGAAAAGCTTAATAATGATTCAAATTTTACATTATTTGATTTTATTTCTGTGAGTAAACTGTCCGCTATTTTTTTTGCAGAAACTCTTGTATTTATAACATCCTTGCTACTTTCTAATGAACCCCTGTAAGGAATTAAAATATGTCTGATTTTAACAACATCAGCAGAATCTAGTTTCTCTACTTCGAAGTTAGATGGCATTCTCGAAAGTCCTGAACTGTGGTTTGCGAGACTCTTGAACGAAATTTTATTACCATTCTTGAATTTTATATTTAAGTAGTCGTTTATATAATCATCCTGTTTTATCTTTTTATTAATTACCGATTTGGCGAACAAATTTGCTGTAAAGAGTTTTGTAATTGAACCAATTTCAAAAATACTTTGATAGTTGTTTAAATACAAAATGGAATCATTTTGACGTTTAATTCCGTAATATTTTACATTATCACCATTAATAAATGCGAATGAAATTTGAGTATTGTTTGGAAAGTATTTTGACTTTGTAAAAATTAGTGTGGTTTGAATTTTAGAAATTTTTTCATCTGTATTTGATAATCTATTAATGGCTGAGCCGGAAAGAACTTCTTCTACGAAAGGAACAAAATAAAAGACATTATCGATTTTTTGATTTTCGCTAATTGAAAAGCTATATTGCGAAGTCCATTCATCAAAACTTAACTTATAAATTGCTACTTTTTCTTCATATCTGATAAATTCATTTTGATTAATTTTACCCGCTCCAGAATTTAAATTTTGAAGAAAGTTATTTAGTTCGTCAAGTGGCAATTGTTTTTTCATTTCAACTGAAAACAATGAAAAAACTGACTCATAATCCTCAGAATTAAAAGCTTTAATAAAACTATCAACAAGTATTTTGGTTTCAGCTTTCTCATCTTGACCAAGTATTGTTAATTGGGAAAATAAAATAAAAAATAAAAATATATACAGGTGTTTTTTCATAAAACAAATATAACTTTTATTTTGAAATTAATTTTATGAATAATAAATGTAAGTCTAACTTATCTAAGGGGCTGAGAAATCACTGAATTATAGAGATAGATAAACGAATCTAAAAATAACATAGTCTATAGTGGCTATCAATATTTTTTTTATGTTTAAGATACCATTCCATTATTTCGTATTTATCGTTCTTTTTTTTTAATATAAGAAAAACACCCAACCTATTTGCTAAGTTTAGAGCTCCCTAAATTAAACCAAGCATTATCGTTTCTGGTTAGTTTTTTTTTCATGATTCTAAAATACTTAATTATTACCTCTATTATTTCTTTAATAGATTAAGTTCATCAATCATTTCATCAATCTTTTTAATTAACCTTCCGTAGACCAAATAATTTGCTAATCTAAAAGAAATAATGCCAATAACTGACAAGGACATTAATATAATAATAGATTTTATTAATAATTGTTTTGAAGAATACGTTTCTAAGATAAAATTTTCCATATTAGATTCAAAAATAAATATGCAAAGTCCTAGATATCCAAAAAATGGTAAACCAATACCTAAAAGACGAGTAGTAGATTTGACATTATTTTTTATCATTTCTTGAAGTTTACCCAAATATTGAAAGCAAGATTGACTTGTATTTATTGTATACAAAAACTTTAACTTCTTTCTATTTAAAAAAAACAATGATAGCATTAATGCAGATATATATAATCCAAATAGGAGTTTCGATTTTATTATGAAAAAGATTAAAGTTATAATTGAAAGAGGAATTATACTCCAATTATCTTTTTTTGAAACTGATTGTAATTTATCGACTGTTAATATTGACTTTTTATTATATAGGTCATTTATTACAGGAGGAATTAAGTATTTTTCATCTTGAAATCCTTCTGACCATATTTCTTCTATTGATTTATCCATTTAATTGTTTTTTTATTCGTTTTTTTATTCTTGTTATTTTTACTCCGATTAAATTACTATTTATTCCTATTATCTGAGAAATTTCTTTATAAGTCTTCTTCTCTAAATAGAGTAGAATGATTGCACGGTCAATTTCTGATAACTTTTTTATTTCTTCATAGAGTCTTGAGATATCATTAGAGTAATCTTTTGACTCTTCATTTAAATCAGATTCATTAGAAAGTTGCTTATAATTTTGCTCAAAACCATATCTATCATTATGTTTTTTTTGCTTTCTCAATAAAGAAAGACATACATTTAGAGATATTCTATAAACCCAGGTAAACCACTCGGATTTATTTTTAAAATTTTCTCTACTTTTCCATATTTGTAAACAAACTTCCTGGTAATAATCTTCATAATCCTCTTGAGAATTAGAATAAGCCCTACAAATTTTGATAATTATTCCTCTAAAAGGAAAGATATAAGTTTTGTAAAAATCTTTACTCATATTTGTATTTTCTTATTTAGTGTCAGTACTTTAATTTTATTACACTTGAGTTTAGTCTTTATTAATAATAACAGATTTACAAATAAAATATAACGTTGCTTAAAAGTAGTATATTAGGTAAAAAAAATAAGTAAAAACAATAAAACGGTTACACTATAATAGTATAACCGTTTTATTGTTTTAGTAGATAACTCTATCGAAATATCGAACATTTATATATCCCGGAGAGGGTTTATAAATACCTGTAATTTGATTAGTCTCATTGTCAAAAATTGAGACGTTTGAATATTATTACATTAATTTTTTTTACCATGCAGCTCTCCACTGCCTTACAGTGTGAATCTTACCATCGTCTCCAAAAATAAATTTTTCTAAAAAGAGGTCTTTTTCTACGGTACCGTCTTTTTTATACTTAGTTTCTGTAGAAGTTACCTCAACAAGACTCCTGACACCATCAAGTTCATAAGGAAGAAAATATACAGGTTTTGAGATTATTGAATCATACAAAGAAAACATCTCTTTCTGATCTTTAACAGTCATCATAACTGGTTTTTCTGCATTGAACGGAAAAAATCTAACCGTATCTCTTGTATTTAAAAAAACTGCTTCCGCGTCCATAGCAGCATAATTAGATAACAAATTCTTAACAATTTCTACTTGTTCATCAGAACCCATGAAAAATTTTGTACCAGAACTAACCCACTCCCCAGCTTTTTTATTAACTTCCTTATCTACAACTTTATTGGAACAAGAGGAAATTGAAATAAAAATTACCAATAAAACTATTACTTTTTTCATTTTTAGTTACTTATAATAATTAATAATAGTAAATATACCAATTTAATTTAAAAACGGTTACACTTTATAAAAGTATAACCGTTTTATTGTTTTAGTAGATAACTCATTCGAAATATCGAACATCAGTTTTACACCAAGAGATTTTGAGTTAACAATCTATTTGATCAAGAAACTTGTTAAAATATACTAATGATGTTAAAGTATTTTTAATATTCGTTATATTTGAAAAAAAATCAACCTTAAACCAACTTTTTATGAATTTTAGTAAAATTCGCTTTATTCTTGTCTTTTTAATCACCTGTAACTTTCAAGTTTACGCTCAATCTTCAGATAAATCTATTGCAGGAATTTCCTTAGATAGACTTGAGCATTATGAAGAATTTATCAGTCAGGAAATAAAACAAGATAATATACCCGGTGCTGCAGTGCTAATTGTCCGTAATGGAAAAATTGTTCTTCAAGAATCCTATGGACATCGTGATATTGAAGACCAATCTTTAATGAAAACCGATGATATATTCTTTATACAATCCATGACCAAGCCAATCATCACAGCAGCATTCATGATGTTGTTTGAAGAAGGACATTTTATGTTAACCGACTATGTTTCAAAATATCTTCCAGAATTCAAAAACTTAAGAGTGATTAAAAACATGAATGATAGTATCACAGGTGAAACCAAAGCCTTAGAAAAGGAAATTACTATAGCACATTTATTAACTCATACAGCAGGATTAACACATGGACTAGGAAATAGTCAATTTGAACTAGGGTATAGGAAAGAATATTTTATGCAGGAATGGCCAGATATAAAATCTAGAGCAATCCAAGCTAGTAAATTGCCTTTAGTTGATCAACCAGGAAACATATGGTATTATAGTGTGGCACCTGATATCATCGCTACATTAATTGAGAAATTTTCTGGAATGAGTACAAATCATTTTCTAGAGAGTAGGATTTTTAAGCCTCTTAATATGACAGATACTGGCTATAATCTTTCAAAAGAACAACAAGCTAGAGTCGTAAAGGTTACCAATAAAAATGATAAAGGAAATTTGATAAATAGTGATTACCAACCTCCAACGAAAAAAAACACTATTTGGAGTGGTGTGAATGGTCTTTTTTCAACAACCTCTGATTATATGACCTTTTGCCAAATGATAATGAATAATGGTCAATGGAATGGGACTCAATTGTTAAGTAGAAAAACAATCGAGTTAATGACACAAAATCATGTTGGTGATAAATACCCAGCTGAGGGTGTAGGTTTTGGATATGGATTTGCTGTGATGTTGGACGTTTCAAAAACAGATTTACTGGGCTCAAATGGAAATATTTGGTGGGGCGGTGCCTTCAATACACACTTTTTTATTGACCCTAAAGAGAAGTTAATTTCGATTTTTATGACCCAATTAAACCCTTACACTAATTATTATCACGATAAGATGAAGCAATTGGTTTATCAGGCTATTGTGGATTAATCACAATAACAAGTTAATTTTAATTATTCCATTTAAATATCGAGAAAAGAAACAAGATCTTTTCGATAACTACTCATACTTAATGCAACTAGGTTTATTGGAATAAGTTTTCTTTGGAACAACTTTTATCACTCCTAAGTTAGATTATAAGATAAAACGGCTACACTTTATAAAAGTATAACCGTTTTATTGTTTTAGTAGATAACTCTATTGAAATATCGAACATAAGTTTTACACCAAAATATTTTATTGAGACCTATTATCATATTCAGCTCTTGAGCTTAAAATAATATTCATTTCATCTTGAGCCCATTCTGAAATCACCAAAAGTTTTT
>JABAZK010000001.1 GCA_018608485.1 Flavobacteriaceae bacterium
GTATCTGGTATCGCTATGGGATTAATTTCTGATGGTGATCGTTATGCAGTATTATCTGATATTCTTGGAGACGAGGATCACTTAGGTGATATGGATTTTAAAGTTACTGGAACTTCCGAAGGAATCACAGCATGTCAGATGGATATTAAGATTAAGGGATTACCTTATGAAATTTTAGTAAACGCACTAAAGCAAGCTCGTGATGGTCGTTTACACATTTTAGAAAAAATTACTGATACTATTGCTACAGCAAATGAAGAAGTAAAAGCACATGCTCCTAAAATGATAAACAGAAGGATTCCTAATGAATTAATTGGTGCTTTTATTGGACCAGGTGGGAAACACATTCAGGAATTACAGAAGGAAACTGAAACCACTATTGTAATTACAGAGGATGAAGTTACTGAAGAGGGTATCATCGAAATTTTAGGAACAAAACCTGAAGGTATTGAAGCTGTTATCGCTAGAATAGAATCGATGATGTTTAAACCTGAGAAAGGTTCTGTGTATGAAGTAAAAGTTATCAAAATTTTAGATTTTGGTGCTGTTGTTGAATATACTGAAGCTCCTGGTAATGAAGTTTTACTTCACGTAAGTGAGCTAGCTTGGGAACGTACAAATAATGTTACCGATGTGGTTAACATGGGAGATGTTTTAGATGTTAAGTATTTTGGTTTAGATCCTAGAACAAGAAAAGAAAAAGTTTCTAGAAAAGCTATTTTACCAAAACCAGAAGGTTTTGTGGAAAGACCACCAAGAGATAACAATCGTGGAAGAGACAGTAGAGGTGGAAGAGATAATCGAGGTCGTGATAATAGAAGAAATGATCGTAGAGATGACCGGAAACCAAGAGAAGAAAAAAAGGAAGATTAAATATCTTTTAACTTTATAATAAGAAATCGCCAAAATATTTTGGCGATTTTTTTATTTCATGACATCCCGTCTAATTTAATTTAGTTTCTTTGTAACTCTGAATGAAAATACAACGTCTTACTTATTTGTCACTTGGTTCTAATCAAGGAAGAAAGTTAAATAATCTTCAAGAAGCTATCTATGAGATAGCAGAATCTATTGGTGCCATTCATAAGATTTCGTCTGTTTACAAAACAGATTCGTGGGGTTTTAAAGGAGATGTTTTTTATAATATATGTATTGCAGTATCAACCTATTTGCCTCCAGAAGAACTGCTTAAAAATATATTAAACATAGAGACTAAACTTGGGAGAAAAAGAGAGCAAAACAATAAATACACCAACAGAAAGATTGATATTGATATTTTACTTTTTGATGATGAAATAGTATTTTCAAAAAACATTATTATTCCTCATCCAAGGATGCTAGATAGAAAATTTGTTCTTGTACCATTAGCTGAAATTGCCGGGAATACACTACATCCTATTGAAAAAAAAACATTGAATATTTGTTTAAATAACACAATAGACACCTCTGAAATTCACAAAATTTCATCAAAGCTACAAAGGCCTATACCTCTAATAGAAAAGTATAATTATGTAGCTATTGAGGGCAATATAGGTTCTGGTAAAACATCTTTATCTAATTTAATGAGTGATGAATTTAACGCTAAAATAGTTTTAGAGAGGTTTGCGGATAATCCATTTCTTCCAAAATTTTATGAAGATCAAGAACGTTTTGCTTTTCCGCTAGAAATGAGTTTTTTAGCAGATAGGTACCAGCAATTAACGGATGATTTAGCTCAATTTGATTTATTTAAAAACTTCATTGTTTCTGACTATTACATTTTTAAATCATTAATTTTTGCACAAGTAACACTTCAAAAAGAAGAATATGCTTTATACAGAAAAATGTTTGACATTATGTATAAAGAAATTTCTAAACCAGATTTATACATCTACTTATATCAGAATACAGATCGTCTTTTAGAAAATATAAAAAAAAGAGGGAGAATTTACGAGCAGAATATTGAGGCAAGTTACCTTCAGAAAATCCATGTCGGTTATATTAATTTTATTAAAACAGAACAAGATTTAAATACACTAATTATTGATGTTTCTGAATTAGATTTTGTCAATAATCACAAAGATTACAGAGAAGTTTTGAAAATAATTAACACACACCCTCCATCTAAAGAAAGATCGTAAAAAGCCAATTATTACTTCTTTTTTAACTCAAGTTTTTCAGAAAAATAATCACAAAAATCTCTCATAGTAGCCGCCATTTTTTGATCATCTGTGGCACGCTCAAAACTTCCTGCCATAGAAACTAATGTTTGATGGAAAAATTGTTTCATTTCATCAACTGGCATATCTTTAGTCCAAAGATCCATTCGCAAAGTATCTTTCTTTTTGTGATCCCAAACAGAAAGCATTATAGCCTTAGAAGATTCGTTATCTATACCTCCATCTTCCGCTTTCCAACTTATACTTTCAGGAATTTTATTTTCATCTAATTCAACTGTAAACTCTATTTTTGAGGTATGTGCAATAGCCATTATTTTCGTGGTTTATATTTAGAATTCTTAAAAATCTCTTCTTCATTCATAGATAAAAGATCCTGTAAAGATACGTCATTATTTACCATGTAAGAACGTACAATTTGCCAACCAATCCATTGACCTATTCTTCCGGGAGACTTTGTGTCTTCACTTAGATAAAATTTTGAAAAGGGAGCATTTTCTATAAATCTTTTATTTAATTGCGTATCGGTACTATATAATAAATCATTTTCTATGAAGTATCTCCATACTTGCTCCTCATTCATAGTAGCCCAATCAAATTTATCCTTAGGGTATCCAATTTTAATTGGATCTGATTTCGAGGGTAAATAAAGGTCTAGCAAATACATTTTTTTTCCCTCATGAATCATTTTTGCCAAAAAAGATCTATTATTTAATAAGGAGATTGTTGAATTTATAATGTTAGAAGCTACGTCAACAACAATTCTTTCATCAGTATTATTTTTTCTTATATAAAATGGATAATCGTTATAAAATGGATGATCATCTCCCAAATAAACATCTAAAGAAATAAATAATAAATTATCTGTATAAATAGTTCTGTAGGTATAATCTATATTGCTTAAAATAGTGATAACGTCTGGGGCTAAAAACGTAGGATTATAATATTTAATGTGTTTAAATAACTTAGACAGCTCTTCCTCAATATGTAAAAGTGAATTGTATTTTTTTTGAGTTTCTTGAAATAACTCTAGTTCGTCTGGGTTATTTATTTTGGCAATCCAAATACTATCTGGTGTTTCATCAGGAAATAATAAAGGAAAATTTTCTTTTAATTCAACTAAATTTTGCCCTTTATTAGTATAAAAGTCTTGTTCAAATCTGAAAACCTTAAAATTTGCTTCAATATTTGAGATATCAATATTATTCTGAGTTTCTTTTTGACAAGAAATGAAAAATAGTAGTACCAATAAAAATTGAAAATAATTTCGCATTTGCTTTGTATCTTAGCTACGTGTTATGAATGATAAAAATACTAAAATAGTTTTCTATGCAAGTTGAAAAAGTTACCAAATATATAATTTCATGGTTAAAGGAATATGCTACTAATGCACGAGTTAAAGGTTTTGTGATTGGTGTCTCTGGCGGCATTGATTCTGCTGTAACCTCTACTTTGTGTGCAAAAACCGGGTTTCCAACGCTGTGTCTTGAGATGCCAATACATCAAGAGAAAGGTCAAGTAAGTAGAGCTAAACGTCATATTTTATCACTTCAAAAACAATATGAAAATGTATCTATGAATCATATAAATTTAACTCCTGTTTTTGACAGTTTAGTAGAGGCGATGCCTATGGTTGATGATGAAAATGAACGCTTTATGAGTTTGGCCAACACAAGAGCTCGTTTAAGAATGACTAGCTTGTATTATTTTGCAGGATTAAATAACTTTTTGGTCGCTGGAACTGGTAACAAAGTTGAAGACTTTGGAGTGGGATTTTATACCAAATATGGAGACGGAGGTGTTGATATAAGTCCTATTGCAGATTTAATGAAATCTGAGGTATATACTGTTGCAAACTATTTAAAAATTAATGAAGAAATTCAAACTGCAGCACCAACTGATGGTTTATGGGGGGATGACAGAACAGATGAAGATCAACTTGGAGCTAGTTATGATGAATTAGAATGGGCGATGATAAAACAAAAAGAAGGGGTACACTCAGATGTATTTAGCGGAAGAAAAAAAGAAGTATATGAGATTTATCTAAAATTAAATAAGGCTAATAAACACAAAATGGATCCAATACCTGTATGTTTAATCCCAGAAAAATTAAAGTAAATGATTTTTTTGGAGATTTATTTTATTAAAACTTAGGTCTACACAATAAATCTGTTTTTTTTAAACAACCCTCATCAATTTATTATACAATCTTTTTTTTAGTTCGATATAGTTTTTAATCATTTCTAAATCGTTATTTTCGGAAGAGCTTGATTCTGATGGGTCAATAAGTTGTTTAATTTTTTTATCTATAAGAATTCTTCTTAGGTTTAAAATAGCATCTGTTACCAATTTTGATAAAATTTTTTGAGGTTCAGTAACAAAAATATTTTTACGTTCCCAATCACTCAAAGCATATTTCTCGTCATCCATAAGGATGGAGGTTACTACTTTAGAAATATTTGTATTAGAATGATTAATAAAATTATCTATTTCAATTTTATCTTCTTGACTCAATTGATGAATCATTTCGTAATATATTTTCTTGAAAATTTCATTTGAAAATTCTATTTCATCGTCTTGTAAGTTTAGATATAATTCTTTTGAAACCTGATTTGTGTATTGTTCTTTTTCTAAGTGTATAGTTCCATCTTCATTCTCAACCTCAACAAAATCAACAAAATCTGCTTCTTGATTTCCAAAAAGCAATAAAATTCTAATAATTTCTTTTTCTAAAATAAATAAAGAATCTATTTCTTTTAGTTGTTCAGTTTGTTTTTTTACAACCTCAAAAGTCTGTTTTTCCTTTTGAAGGTTTTTGGAAAATTCTTTAGAGTTTTTTGATATTAATTGTGCTAATTCACTAAATAATACTCTTTCTGAAATTTCCATAATTCGAGAACATTCTTGCACATAAACTTCTCTTTGAATACTATCTGGAATCTTAGAAATACTGGTGACAATATCTCGAATTAGTCCAGCTTTTTTTACAGGATCATTACTGGCCTCTCTCATCAATAATGAAACCTTAAAGTTAATAAAGTCTTGTGATGAGTTCTCTAAATATTCTTTTAGTGCTGTCTCAGAATGCTTTTTTGCAAAACTGTCAGGGTCTTCTCCATCTGGAAAAGCAACTACCTTAACATTCATTCCTTGTTCAAGAATTAAATCTATTCCTCTTATAGAGGCTCTTATTCCGGCAGCATCTCCATCAAATAATACAGTTATATTTTTTGTGAGTCTATTAACCAGTCTAATTTGATCTGAAGTTAATGCAGTTCCAGAAGAGGCAACAACATTTTCTATCCCTGATTGGTAAAAAGAAATAACATCTGTATACCCTTCTACTAAATAGCAATTATCTTGTTTAGCTATTTCTTTTTTAGCCTGATAGATACCATATAAAATTTTACTTTTATGGTATATCTCGCTCTCTGGAGAATTTACATATTTAGCTGTCTTCTTATCTGTTGATAGGGTTCTACCTCCAAAACCTAAAACGCGGCCAGACATGCTATGTATAGGAAATAATACACGTCCTTTAAAACGATCAAATTGTTTATTTTCTCTGACTATAGTTAATCCTGTGCTAGCCAAGTATTTTATATCATAGCCTTTTTTTAATGCTTCATTGGTAAAAGAATCCCAACTATCTAAACAATAACCTAATTCAAACTTTTTTATGATTTCATCTTCAAAATCTCTCTCTTTGAAATAAGATAAGCCTATCGCTTTTCCTTGATTAGACTTTAATAAAACATCCTGAAAATATTCTTTAGCAAAATTTGAAACTAAGAACATACTTTCTCGTTCGTTCATTTGCTCTTTCTCCTCGCTAGATTGAACTGTCTCCTCTATCTCAATATTATATTTCTTTGCAAGATATTTTATAGCCTCTGGGTAAGAGTAATGCTCGTGTTCCATTAAGAAAGAAACTGCATTTCCTCCTTTACCGGTGCTAAAATCTTTCCAAATTTGTTTTACAGGAGAAACCATAAAGGATGGAGACTTTTCATCAGTAAAAGGACTTAACCCTTTAAAGTTACTTCCTGCTTTTTTTAATTGAACAAACTCACCGATTACCTCCTCTACACGGGCAGTTTCAAAAACTCGATCGATGGTACTTCTTGATATCATTTAAAATAGACTTGGAAAAGTTAAAACAAATATAGTAATTAGAAATTTTGAATGATTTGAAAATTAAAAAACCTCACTAATAAAATTAGTGAGGTAAGTATGTTGTTTAGTCTCTATGATTAAGAAGCTGCTCTTAATTTTTTTAAGGTAGTTTTTGTCATTTTCTCTTCTGCATAATCTCTTGTAACTATCAGTTGTTTTTCATCAGAACTAGGCAATTCAAACATGGCGTCTGTAAGAATAGCCTCACAAAGTGAGCGGAGTCCTCTTGCCCCCAATTTATATTCAACTGCTTTTCCTACAATATAATTTAACGCACCTTCTTCTACAGTAAAATCTACGTCATCCATAGAGAAAAGCTTTTCATATTGTTTAATAATTGAATTCTTAGGTTCTGTTAAAATTGACCTCAATATTTTTTCATTCAAAGGATTCATATAACTTAAAACTGGAAGACGACCTATTATTTCAGGTATTAATCCAAATGATTTAAGGTCAGAGGGAATGATATATTGCAATAGATTTTCATCATCAATTTTATCTTCTTCAACAGAGGCACTATAGCCAACAGCTTGCATATTTAAGCGTTTACTGATCATTTTATCAATCCCAGAAAAAGCACCTCCTGCAATAAATAGAATATCTTTTGTATTGATTTCTATAAATTTTTGTTCAGGATGCTTTCTACCTCCTTTAGGGGCTACATTTACAACAGACCCCTCTAGTAACTTTAATAGTGCTTGTTGTACACCTTCTCCAGAAACATCTCTTGTGATTGAGGGATTATCTCCTTTACGAGCAATTTTATCAATTTCATCAATAAAAACAATCCCTTTTTGGGCTTTAGCCACATCATAATCTGCAGCTTGCAACAATCTACTTAAAATACTTTCTACATCTTCACCAACATATCCCGCTTGTGTTAACACAGTTGCATCTACTATAGAAAAAGGAACATTTAGCATTTTTGCAATACTTCTTGCTATTAGTGTTTTTCCAGTTCCGGTTTCTCCTACTAAGACAATGTTACTTTTTTCAATTTCAACCTCGTTTTCGTCATGAACCTGGTTTAATCTTTTGTAGTGGTTATAGACTGCTACTGACATTGCTTTTTTTGTTTCATCCTGGCCAATAACATATTGGTCTAAAAACATTTTTATCTCTAAAGGTTTTTTAAGAATAATTTCTTTTGAATGACTCCCTGAGGAAGCTTCAGATATCTCTTCTTCTACAATACCATGAGCTTGCTCTATACATTTATCACAAATATGAGCGTCCATCCCTGCAATCAATAGATCTGTATCAGATTTTTTCCGACCACAAAATGAACATTCTAAATTTTCTTCTTTTGCCATTACTAATTACTATTAAGTTTATAGTAGTTATTTTCTAATCAATACTTCATCAATCATACCGTAGGCTTTTGCCTCTTCGGCTTTCATCCAATAATCTCTATCTGAATCATCGTGTACTTTTTTTACAGTTTGCCCGGAATGTTTCGCTATAATTTGATACAATTCATCTTTCAGTTTCATGATTTCACGTGCAGTTATCTCGATGTCAGATGCCTGTCCTTGAGCCCCTCCTAACGGTTGATGAATCATTACTCTAGAATGAGGAAGTGCTGAACGCTTTCCTTTTTCTCCTGCACACATCAAAACTGCTCCCATTGAAGCTGCCATACCTGTACAAATCGTTGCTACGTCTGGTTTTATAAATTGCATAGTGTCATAAATACCTAATCCCGCATATACTCCTCCACCTGGTGAATTAATATATATGGAAATATCTTTTGAAGAATCTACACTTTCTAAGAATAATAACTGTGCCTGAATGATATTTGCTACTTGGTCATTAATTCCAGTCCCTAAGAAGATAATTCTATCCATCATTAAACGAGAAAAAACATCCATAGCCACAGCATTTAATTGACGCTCTTCTATAATGTTTGGAGTCATATTTGTGATTAACTGATTGTAGTAGGTGCTACTAATTCCACGATGTTTAGTGGCGTATTTCTCGAATTCTCTTCCGTAATCCATTGATTTATTTTTAAAAAATTATACTTGTAAATATAGTAACTATTAGTGAATAATTTTAAGCCTGCAGGAAGCAAAAAAAAACTTCTCTTAAATTAAAGAGAAGTTTTTTATTTGTGGATTGACTGTTATTTGTAGACTTCTTTTACGAAACCTTCATAAGTAACTTTTTTTGTTTTAAAAGTCATTTTCTCTTTATAAAAGGTCATTAACTTTTGGCTCATCAATTGATCTTGAAGTTTTTTTGCCTCTTCTTGATTACCAAGAATTCTATTGGCAATATCATCTAGTTCAGCATCTTCTGGATTCATATTCCCAAATTGTGCCATTTGAGTTCTTATAAATCCTTTAGCATACTCTTTTAATTCCTCGTAATCCAATTTAATATCATTTTCTTTTAATATTTTCTCTTGAATTAGTTGATAACGTAACCCTTTTTCTGATTTATTATATTCTTCAGCCGCTTCTTCAGGTGTTAATTGTTTTTCTCCTGCAGTAGCTAACCACTTTTGTAAAAATTCTGAAGGTAAGTCAAAACTTGTATTATCAATTAAAAATTCTGTAACTGAATTTAATAATTGTTGGTCTGCTTGTTGTAAAAATTGTTTTTCTGCATCCTCTTTAATCTTATTTCTTAACTCAGTTACTGATTTTACACTTCCGTCAGTAAATAATTTATCAAATAACTCTTGATCTAAGTCAGCTAATTCGATTTCAGTAGTTTCCTCAATTGTAAATAAAACCTTTATATTCAGGCCTTCTACTTCTTCATTTGAAAGACCAAGAGCTCCCATTAGTTTAGAATCATCAGAAAACAAGCTTTTAGTTTTTAACTCAATAACATCACCCACTTTAGAACCTACAAACTTTTTTAAATTTGTTTTTCCTTTTATGTCAGAAAGGTTAATGGTAGACTTATTCTCAATCTCTTTTTCTTCATTAACAAAAGTTCCTGTAACATTTGTATTTTCATTGATGATGTCTACAGCAGACATTTTCCCATAACGTGATTGTAGATTTTCTACTTCTTTATCTATTAGAGAGTCATCTGCATTAATAACATATTGAGTTATTTTCTTTTTTGAAGTTAAATTAACTTCGATCTGAGGAACTAAACCTAGTTCAAACTCAAAAGAAAAATTCTTGGTATCCCAAGTAAAGTTTTCTTGGCTTTTAGGAATTGGATTTCCTAAAATTTCTATTTTTTCTTCAGTAAGATATTTGTTTAAAGAATCTTGTAAAAGCTTATTTACTTCATCAATCATAACTGATTTTTCGTATTGCTTTTTTATCATTCCCATAGGCACATGACCTTTTCTAAAACCAGGAATATCTGCTTTTTTTCTATAATCAACTAAAATCTTATCAACTTTTGGCTGATAATCGTCTGCGATTATATCTACTTTCACAACTGCATTTAATGCGTCAGTATTCTCTCTTGTAATATCCATTTTCGTGTATTCTTCTTAAAAAATTGAGTGCAAAATTACATCTTTTTCTTAATTCTTACAATGTTTAAATACTTGAATTTCAGGTGACTCTTATTGAGGTGAATAATGGCTAGCTACTTTTCATTTTCTTCAGTTGCTTTTCTTTCCAATTCGGCCTGAAATTCTTCCATAACTGGATTAACTGTACTTTCTGGAATGTCTGAAACTTTAATATACATAAGCCCGTCAACAGCATTATTAAATTTTGGATCTACATTAAAAGCAACCAATCTCGCATTTTGTTTTACATATTTTTTTATCAGTACAGGGATTCTGAGAGCTCCAGGTTCTATTTCATCTATTACTTTATCAAATTTTTGCATATCTGCTTTAGCAGCATCAAAAACAAAATCTTTATCTGCATCTTTTAATTTAACTTTAAATTCTTTTTTAGGTTGAATATACTGAGCTATGTATGGATCATAATAATGAGATTTCATAAATTCTATCATTAATGATTTTGAAAAATCAGAAAATTGATTGCTAATACTAACACCACCCATCAAATACTTATACTCAGGATACCTGAGGGTTATGTGTACAATACCTTTCCATAGTAAGAAAAGTGGCATCGGCTTTTGTTG
>JABAZK010000179.1 GCA_018608485.1 Flavobacteriaceae bacterium
ACAAGAGAAAAAAAGAATTTTACCTTTGGAAGCAGAGTTTAACAGAAGTTATTATAGAACCATAAAAATACATATACCTGAAGGATATCAAATTTCAAATTTAGAGGACATTATCATAAAAAATAGCTACACTACAAAAGACAAAGAACTCTTTATTTTTGACTCTTATTACACTTTGGAAGGAAATGTGTTAACCGTTATTGCAGATGAACATTACAGAGAAACTTTTGTAGCACCAGAAATATTTGAGGCTTACAGAACTGTGATTAATAGCGCAGCAGATTTTAATAAAGTAACTTTAGTTTTAGAACCTAAATAAATTTATACTATTTTTAGCTCTGGGTCTCTATTTGAAGAGACCTAATTAATTATAGTAACATGAATGTACTGTTTATCATCTTAGTGGCATTGATTTTTATTGTGGTAGCCATTGCTAAGTTTAAAATACATCCATTCATTATTCTGCTACTAGCTGCTGTAATGGTTGGGTTTTTAATTGGTTTAGAACCCCAAGAAATTCTTGGCACCATAAGTCAAGGATTTGGCAATACATTGTCTAGCATTGGAATTATTATTGCCTTTGGATCCATAATAGGGACCTTCCTAGAAAAATCTGGAGGCACAAAAAAGATTGCTAGTACCTTACTTCGTATTATTGGAACAAAAAAATCTCCATTAGCTATGAATATAACCGGTATAATTGTATCTATACCTGTTTTTTGTGACTCTGCTTTCATTATTTTATCTTCATTAAACAAAGCTTTAAGTAAAAAAACAGGCATCTCATTAGTGGTATTTGCTGTAGCCTTATCTTCAGGGCTTTATGTATCTCATGTATTTATACCTCCAACACCAGGGCCACTTGCCGCAGCAGCAGCCTTAGAGGCAAATATAGGCCTAGTCATACTTTTAGGAATTGTGGTTGCTATTCCTACTGCATTGGTAGGATATCTGTGGGCTCTTAAATGCAATACCCCAATAAATACAACCGAAGATATTACACCAGACAACACTGCAAAACCCACAAAAAAACTACCATCTTTACTAGCGGTTGTAGCTCCAATTCTTATTCCTATTTTACTTATTGCTTTACATTCTATTGCTAGTTATCCAACCGCTCCTTTTGGCAATGGAACAATTGTGGATGTGTTTGCGTTTATAGGTAATCCATTAACTGCGCTTTTTATAGGAATTCTATTTGCAGTTACATTGGTGTATAAAACTACAAGTGGTCAAGAGCGTTTGGGATGGATTAGTAATTCGTTACAAGATGCAGGCGTTATTATTTTAATAACAGGAGCAGGTGGTGCCTTAGGAAATATCTTAAGAGCTGCAGAATTAGGAAATCTTATAGAAACTCATTTTTCAGAAATACAACTAGGTCTTTTTTTACCGTTTATTTTGGCCGCCATTTTAAAAACAGCCCAAGGATCTTCTACCGTAGCCATTATTACTACGGCTACCATTGTTGCACCATTAACCCCTTCATTAGGCTTAGATACTGAAATAGCCAAAGCACTAGCTGTGCTTGCCATTGGAGCTGGCTCTATGACCGTATCTCACATAAACGATAGCTATTTCTGGGTGGTCTCTCAGTTCTCTGGGATGACAACCAAAACAACCTTAAATAGCCATACGCTAGCCACTTTTTTTCAAGGAATTTTAGCCATTACACTTTTATATATCTTACAGCTAGCTTTCAAATAATTACCATATGAATATTTTAGTAGCTCCAGATTCATTTAAAGATAGCCTAAGCGCAAGTGAGGTATCTCGTATTATATCTGAAGCTATCTCTGCCGTAATTCCTAGTGCGTCTATACGTAAAATTCCTATTTCTGATGGTGGAGAAGGCTTATTGGAAGCCCTGCTAACACCATTGCAAGGAACTCTAGTTTCAGTATCAGTTAAAGACCCATTGCATAGAACTATAGAAGCTAGTTACGGCCTTGTAGACCAAGGTAAAACAGCCATTATAGAAATGGCTACTGCATCTGGTCTAGAACTTTTATCAATTGAAGAAAGAAACCCACTTATTACCTCTACCTATGGTACCGGTGAACTCATAAAAAATGCGCTAGACAAAGGATGCACAAAGATTATTATTGGACTTGGCGGAAGCGCTACCAATGATGGTGGAATAGGAATGATAAAAGCCTTGGGAGGCTTGTTTTTAGACCAGTACAACCAAGAAATACCAGATGGAGGTGCTGCTTTAAGCACCTTACACAGCATAGATCTTAGCGGTTTAGATAAAAGATTACAACAGGTAGCAATTGTTTGTGCCTGCGATGTAGACAACCCACTTACCGGACCTTCAGGAGCTTCCTATGTATATGCCAAGCAAAAAGGAGCATCTGACAACATGTTGGCAGTCTTAGACAGCAATCTTAGCAACTATGCTACGGTTATAAAAGCTACATTAAATAAAGACCTAGAACATATTTCCGGAACTGGTGCAGCAGGAGGCACCGCTATGGGATTACTTGCTTTTTTAGATGCAACACTAACTCCAGGCATAGCTCTCATTACAGAGTTATTACACCTAGAAAAACATATAAAAGAGGCCCAACTGGTGGTAACAGGAGAAGGAAAAATAGATATACAAACCTTGCATGGTAAAACAATTATGGGCATAGCTTCCCTTGCGAAAAAACATAGCATACCAGTGCTTGTTTTTACAGGAAGTATTGGCCATGGCATCTCTGAGATTTATGACCAAGGGGTAACGGCTATTTTTTCTATTGTTAGTGAGCCTATGAGTTTAGAAACAGCCATTAAAAACGCATCTGAATTACTTAAGACTTCTGTAACTAATGTTTTCACCAGCTTAAACACACAAATTTAAACCCGTAATTTATAGTTATACGATACCGTTATTTTTTTCTAATATGTAAATCAAAGAAAATATACCACTCGTCCCTATAAATAAAAAAGATTTATTTGAATAAAAAATAGATCTACATTCAGTTAATTAATTAAATTAGAAGCAAAGTAATATAGTATTAAAAATTTAGTTATTGTATGGAACTTAATATTTTTGGAGACACACTTATTCCGTGTTGTACAGATCCTATGACCGGATATTTTAGAGATGGTTTTTGTAGAACCATTTCAGAAGACACCGGAACACATACAGTATGTGCTGTAGTAACTGAAGCATTTTTGGAATATTCTGCTTCTAGAGGAAATGATTTAATGACTCCTATACCTCATTGGAACTTTCCAGGTCTACAACCTGGAGACAAATGGTGTTTGTGTATTTCTAGGTGGTTAGAAGCCGAAAAAGCAGGTAAAGCTCCGCCTATTATTTTAGAAGCTACCCATCAAAAATCATTGCAATATGCTTCTTTAACTTTGTTGCAACAATATGCTGCAGTTTAATCAGTCCTTTTTTATTTAATAGATGCTATAACTTGTAATGCGGCATTTTCTCCTGCGATCATGGCAGCATTCAAAGAGCCATTTAGTTGTACATCTCCTGCTAAAAAAATACCAGATGACAGCTGTGTTTCTGAGGGTGAAACTTCATATTTTATATCTTTTAAATCTGGTAATGCTTTTTTTATGTGATATACAGCCAAGAAAGTGAGGTGATCTATAGTGCATTCTTCTTGTAATTGCTTCGTAACAGTAGCTATTAATTGTTCTTCAGATAACTGATGTTCTTTTACAACCGTTACCGATAATAATTCTTTGGTATTATTACTATGTGTAGCAATACTGGTATGATAAAAAATATTATTAACCAAGCTATTTTCATTGTAAATTAAACCAATCATAGATTTTTCTATTACACGTTTGTTTGCTGTAAAATAAAGTGTTTGGCAAGATTTCCAAGAAAGATTTTTTGATGGTGCATTTTTTACAAGCTTACTGGCATCTGTAGCAATAATTGTAGCAGTACTTGCTAACTTATCTCCTGTGTGCAATATAATTTCTTCATCAGAAACTGAGGTTACTTTGGTGTTATATTGAAAAGTTGTGTTGCTAAGGTTGACTACTAACAGTTTTGAAATTTCTTCCATACCTCCTTTAGGAATTACAGCCAACCCTTCTCCAAACATTTTAAAAACAAATTCAAACATTCTACTAGAGGTTGTTAGCTCATTTTCTAAAAATATTCCTGTAAAAAAAGGAGTAAAGAACTGAGCTATGATTTGAGATGAAAACCCAAACTCTTGCAAATACGCTTTGGTACTTATTTCATCAGATGAAAAAATAGCCTCTATAGATTTGTTTTTTAGTTTCAAATTCAATTGGAAAATTTTAAACTTATCTGAGAGAGTTCCTATTCCTGAAAAGAGTGTTGAAAAAAGTGTAGAAATATCTCTTAAAGGATCTCCAATAATTTGTTGTTTACCATTGTTAAAAATAACAGCACCAGGTTTTAATTCTTGTAGCTTAAGAGCCTTAAAATCCAAGTATTTTTGAGCAGCTGGATAGGATGATAACAATACTTGAAACCCATGATCTAATTGAAACCCTTTTTTGATATCTGTTTTCACTCTCCCTCCTGCTCTGTCTGATGCTTCAAGAATAACCGGTTGATATCCTTGGTTTTCCAATACCTGCGCAGCTACCAAACCACTAACTCCTGCTCCAACAATGTAAATTTTAAAATCTTTTTTATCCAACAGTCTACAATTAAAAAGTTATTTGTAAAATTACTATTTTAAATTCTAAAATAATTATTAATTGATAGACTTCATATGATTGAAATTACGCGTTTACTCCTAGACTTTGGCTTGTGTATTCTGATATGGATGGTGCAATTAATTGTATATCCTAGCTTTCTTTTTTTTAGTGATAATAATCTGTTTACCTGGCATAAAACGTATACCAAAGCTATTGCTCTCATTGTGATGCCTCTAATGCTTGGGCAGTTGAGTATAGTCATATATCAGGTTTTTCTTATACAAAATACCTATACACTCACCAGTATTGTATTGGTTATTTTTCTATGGGGCATTACTTTATTAAAATTTGCACCCATGCATCAGCAAATTTCAGAAGGAAAAACTCATTTACAGCTCCAAAAAAAATTGGTTCAAATGAATTGGATAAGAACCATCATTTGGACCATCTTATTTGTAATGAGTTCTGCTTCATTTATTTTGAAGAGTCTTTAAAAAACGCTTTACAATAGTACAGACAACAAAAGAACCATCGTTAAACCACATAGAGCAAGTATCAAAGTCATCATAGACCAGCTTCTAAAAGTATCTTTTTCTGAAAGTCCCAAATAATTACTCACCAACCAAAACCCACTATCATTTACATGAGATAAGATAGAAGCACCAGCGGCAATTGAGATTACGATAAGTGCAGTATGGAATTCGCCTAGAGGAGCTGTAATAAGAGATGATGTTATTCCGGCAGCAGTAATCATTGCAACTGTTGAAGATCCTTGTAAAATTCTAACACAAACCGCAGCTAAAAAAGAAAAAAGCAAAACACTTAAACCGATACTCGAAAAATAATTGGCTAGCATCTCACCAGTACCTGTGGTAATCAACATTTGTTTAAAAACACCACCTGCTCCTGTTAATAGGATAATAATTCCTGCCGGCGCCAAAGATGCAGAAGTAATTTTTGATAAAATAGCTTTAGAAACACCACGTCTAATCCCAAGAAGATACCAAGCCATTAAATTTGCAATAATTAATGCAGAAAAAGGGTGACCTATCATTTGTAACCAAGTAATTGTTTTATCTGAGAGATTTAAACTAGAACCTAATGGACTATTTAAAAGAGTATTCAAGACAATTAATAAAATTGGGGTAGCTATAATTGAAAGAATTAAATGAATTGGAGGGAAATTATTAACCACCCTTTCATCTATTTGTTTTGGTGCAGCTATAAAAATTTTAGAAGCTATAAACTTTCCAAAAATTGGCCCACTTACTATTGCTGTTGGAATACCTACAATAAAACCTACTAAAATAACCCAACCCAAATCTGCATTTAAAATATCAGCCACTGCAACAGGGCCTGGAGTTGGAGGAATAAAAGCATGTGTAATAGCCAATCCTGCCAGTAACGGGATAGCGTACAAAAGCAAAGACTTCTTTGTCTTTCTTTGTAAAGAATAGACTAGAGGAATTAAAATAATAAAAGCCACATCAAAAAAAACGGGGATGGCAATAAAAAAGCCTGTAATCATTAATGCCCAAGAAGCATTTTTTTCGCCAAAAGACTTCAATAGATATTGAGCCAACGCTTCTGCACCACCAGAATGCTCTAAAATGGCACCAAACATGGCTCCAAGCCCCACAACAACAGCCACAAAACCTAATGTAGAACCCATGCCTTCTTTCACTGTATTCATAATTTCAAGAGGCGCTACTCCTGCAAGAACTCCAACTAAAATACTTGAAATCAAAAGTCCAAGAAAAGGCTGAATCTTAAACTTTAAAATCAAAATAATTAAAATAGAAACTCCAATTAAAACTGACAAAAGAAGATGATAGTCTATCATATTAATCCCATTTAGTGTGAAAAAATTCATTCAAAGAGCTGTCTACTCTTTGATAGGTATGTGCACCAAAAAAATCACGTTGAGCTTGAATAAGGTTTGCAGGAAGATTTCTGGTACAAAGAGCCATCCAATAATGATACGCCGAAGAATAAGTGTCTAAAGCAATTTTTTGATCAATTGCATGATGTAATAATGCCGCTATATTAGGTTCTGTTTTAGAGATAGTATCTAGAATTTTTTCATTGTTTAACAATGATTTTTCGATAGAAAAATACCCAATTAAATCCTCCATTAAACGAGATCTGATAATGCAACCTTGTGTCCAAACTCTTGCTGTTTCGGCTGGATTATGATCCCAATTATATTTTTCAGAAGCAGCTTCAATGAGATTAAAACCTTGGATGTGATTAATAATTCTAGAAAAACCATATGCTTCTTTTAATTTCTCAATATCAAAAGAAGCTGTATGAAGAGGTGTAGGTTTTCTATCAGATAATACCATTCGTTGTTTTTTTAGACCAGATAGATAACGAGCAAAGACCGCTGAAGACATCATGGTGTTTGCCTCGCCTAGATCTAGAGCAACCTTAGTAGACCATAATCCAGTGCCCTTACTTCCTGCTGAATCTAAAATTAGATCTAATACATAGGCATCACCCTCTTTTTGTTGCAAAATTTTTGATGTTATTTCTAGTAAATAACTCGCTTCAGATCCACAATTCCACTCTTCAAAAATTGATGAAATCTCGACATAACTCATCTGATGAGCTAGGATAGCGTAGGTTTCTGCTAATAATTGCATTTCTGCATATTCTATACCATTATGAACCATTTTTACAAAGTGTCCTGCACCATCAGCCCCCATATAGGCCTCACAAGGTTTTCCTTTGGAATCTTTTGCTGAAATATTTTTTAAAAAAGGACTGAGATTTTTATAGGCTTCTTTACTCCCTCCAAACATAAGCGATGCTCCATTTCTTGCACCTACTTCACCTCCGGAGACACCACACCCAACATAGTGTATGTTTCTTTTTTGAAGTTCTAATGCTCTTCTTCGAGTATCTTTAAAATAAGAATTTCCTCCATCTATAATGATATCCTCCTCATTAAGTAAGGGCACTATTTCATCCAGTAAATCATCTATAGCAAAACCACTTTTTATCATTAACCAAACTTTTCTAGGACGTTGTAATGTATTTATAAATGATGAAATATTGGTAAAACCTTGTAGATTTTTAAACTGAGAGTTTGTAGAAAGAAAATCAAAAACAACCTGCTCTTCACCTTTCACAAAACGATTATAAACTGCAGTTTTCAGACCACACTCCGCACTATTAAGGGCAATACCTTGCCCCATTACTCCCAAGCCAATTACTCCAATTGTTGCAGGAGTTGTAACTGGGATATTTTCTATAACTTCTTGAACCATTTGCTTAATGGGTTTGTTACAATCTATATGAATACCATAAGTAGGAAGTTCTAAAGTCTCTAGTTGAGACTGTAATAATTCAGGGTTAAAAAAATGATTTTTTCTTTTTGTCAGGCGAGGTAGAAGTAAATCAAAAGATCCATTAAGAACAACCCAGGTAATGTTATTATTAAATTTAGAAAGGATCGTTCTATATTCTTCTTTTAAAGCAGAACAGGCTAAAATACTTCCACCACTTAACGTCCATTCTTTAATCTTAGTTGCTAAGTCTGAGAGCCATGGAACCCTGTCTGAATCTGTTAACGAGTGCCCAGATTTCATTTTATTTTTATTGGCTGTAGTATGAAAATCATCAGCGTCATAAAAAGGTTTTGACATTCGTAGAGAAAGCTGTTTACCGAGACTTGTTTTTCCCGAACCACTAACTCCCATAATGATAATCATATCTGTTTTTTTGCTAAAGATATAAAAATAAAAAAAGCATCTCAAAAGAGATGCTTTTGCGGTCTGGACGGGACTCGAACCCGCGACCTCCTGCGTGACAGGCAGGCATTCTAACCAGCTGAACTACCAAACCGTTGCTTAAAGCGGTTGCAAATATAAGTCAGTTTTTTATATATCCAAACAGAAAGGGTGAAAATTACATCATTTTTTGTCTACTTAAAAAATAGCTAGTTAATACTTGATGAACACCCTGTTGAATATCTACTGGGACGTATGATATCTTATATTGCAAACATTTGTTTTTCAATTCTTTAAAATAAGAATCAACTAACTTAGTATAGTTTTCTTTTATATTGTCTGCAAATAAATTGACTGTTTCTCCTGTTTCAACATCAACAAACTTTTTTGGAGAGTTTTCAAAATCAAAATTTAATTCGGTTTTCATATCATAGGTGTGAAACAGTACAACTTCGTGTTTGTTATATTTTAAATGCCTTAACGCTTCAAACATTTTCTCTTCATCTATATTAGTTTGAAACATATCTGTAAATAGAAAAATTAACGAACGCCTGTGAATTTTTTCAGCTATCTCATGTAAATATTGATAGGTTTCAGTGGCAGCATCTGAATTACCTATTACTAATTTTTCAAGTTGATGAAGAATCATTTTTCTGTGACGATCACTTCCTTTTTCAGGAGCATAATATTGATAGGAATCAGCAAAAATACTAAGACCAACTGCATCACGTTGTCTTTTTAAAACCTCCATCAAACAAGCAGATGCAACTGCTGAAAACCCTACTTTGTTTAACTGATTTATTCGTTGTTCTTTTATTAATGGATAATGCATGGAGGCAGAATTATCTATAATAATATGACATCGTAAATTAGTTTCTTCCTCGTATTTTTTTGTATATAACTTTTCTGTTTTTGCAAAAAGTTTCCAATCTATATGACGAGTGCTCTCTCCTTTATTATACAACTTATGTTCAGAAAACTCAACAGAAAAACCATGAAAAGGGCTTTTATGAATTCCTGTTATAAATCCCTCCACTATTTGATGGGCTAGTAACTCTAGGTTTTTAATTTCTGAATTTTGTATGTTAGAAAGATCAATCATTATTCCCTAAAATAGAAAAAGGTCTAGCAAATGCCAAACCTTTTAACTTTGATTTTATTGATAATTTTATAAGTTGGCGTCAATTTTATCTGTGTATACATTTTTTTGAGCTACACCAAC
>JABAZK010000140.1 GCA_018608485.1 Flavobacteriaceae bacterium
TGAAAGTTCTTGCATCTGCAATTTCATTTTTAAAATCAAGAATATTGTCTAATGTTGCATTTTGAGTGCCAAGAATTTTTGTTCCAAAATCAACCATAGTTGTAATTTGATACTCATCAGAAGGCATTAATATAATTTCACTTCCAGTAAATTCATCTTTGTATGAAATTATTTCTTTTACGATATATTCTTCAATTTCTGCGTCTAGTTCTGTTATTCCTGCTTTTTCAAGTGCTTTTACAAAAAATTTAGAAGAACCATCCATAATAGGAGGTTCAGATGCATTTATTTCTATGATTAGGTTATCAATATCTAAACCAACGGCTGCTGCCAATACATGTTCTGAAGTTTGAATAAGTACTCCATTCTTTTCAAGATTGGTTCCTCTTTGAGTATTTACGACAAATTCAGCTCTAGCTTCTATTGTTGGGCAACCTTCTAAGTCTACCCTTTTAAAAGCAAAACCGTGGTTTTCAGGAGCTGGTTTAAATGTCATTTTCACGTCATTCCCGGTATGTAATCCAACACCTATTAGGCTTACCTCTTTTTGTATTGTTTTTTGTTTTTTACTCATCATTTGAATTTTGAGTATTAATTTTTTTTTCTATTTCACTTATTTTATTTGCCAACTTGGGTAAATTTTTAAAATAAACATACGATTTATTGTAATCAGAATATCCAAATGCAGGAGATCCCTGCACTACTTCATAGTCTTTTAAATTTTTGGAAATTCCTGATTGAGCCTGTATTTTTAAATAATTTCCTAAGTTCAAATGTCCAGATATTCCTACTTGACCTCCTATCATACAGCCCTCTCCTACTTTTGTAGATCCAGCTATTCCAGATTGAGCTGCAATGGCAGTATTTTTTCCAATCTCAACATTATGAGCTATTTGGACTTGATTGTCTAACTTAACTCCACTTCTAAGAATAGTAGATCCTAAAGTAGCTCTATCTATCGTTGAACTTGACCCAATGTCAACATTATTTTCAATAACTACATTTCCAATTTGAGGGATTTTAGTAAACTCTCCCTTCTCATTAGGAGAAAATCCAAAACCATCAGAACCAATAACACATCCTGAGTGAAAAGTACAATCATTACCAATTTCTGTTTCAGAATAGATTTTCACACCAGAAAAAATTAAACAATTATCTCCTATAATAACATTATCTCCAATATAGGAATTTGGATATATTTTTACATTATTACCTATAATAGCATTTTCGCCTATGTAACTGAAAGCACCAATGTATCCATTAATTCCAATTTTTGCAGTTTTTGATATATAATGAGGATCTTCTTTACCTTCCTTATTATTCTTTACTTGATTATAAAATTCTAATAATTTGGAAAAGGAAGTATAAGCATCATTAACCCTAATGAGAGTTGTATATACCTCCTTATCTAATTTAAACGTATGATTTACAATAACAATAGAGGCTTTTGTTGTGTAAAGATATGAGTTGTATTTGGGGTTAGATAAAAATGACAGAGATCCTTTTTCGCCCTCTTCAATTTTTGATAATTTAGAAACTTCTGCTTCTGGATTACCCTCAATTTCACCATCTAATATTTTAGCAATTTGTTTGGCTGTAAATTTCATCTTTTGCAAAAGTATAAAAAAATGGATGATTAGGCTAATTCGTGTTCTTTGGATAACATAAAAAATACTTATTTACTGGTTTAGAGAGAGCTTGAAGATTAAGTTGGTCTGATGCATTTACTATATCTTCAATGGTGCCATTTTTACTTGCAATTTTAATTGGTTGATTTTTATTGTATGCCTGATTTGAAATTTTACCTCTAAAAACAAAATATTTAGCCTCCTCCTCAGAGATTTTAGATATTTTAAGAAATTTACTGGTGGTATTAGATAGGTGGTCATTAGAAACTTCTTCATCAAACATTTTAATTTTAAGAAGATTTCTATTTACGATCATTAATGATAATTTCGATAAGATTTTATCAGAATGATTTGTCCATTCTTTTATGGCAGAGAGCACATCATAATCATCCAATTCTGAAAATAAATTTAACACCTTATTATCAAAATTATTTTTATCAGTTTTTTGGTATAAGAAAAATTTTAAAGATGAACTACCAAACAACTCAACTCCCTGATTAGCTAACTCTTTTGCTCTAGTTAAAATATTAACCAACATATATTCGGCAACTAAACTTGTTTTATGTAAGTAAACTTGCCAATACATTAATCTTCTTGCTATCAAAAATTTTTCAACTGAATAAATCCCTTTCTTTTCAATGACTAATTCATTATCTACTACATTTATCATTGCTATTAGCCTATCGGAACTTATGTTACCCTCAGCAACACCCGTATAAAAACTATCTCTTTTCAGGTAATCTAGTCTATCAATGTCTAATTGACTTGTAATTAATTGATGAAGAAATTTTCGATGATACTCCCCATTAAAAACAGATATAGCCAGATCTAATTGACCATCAAACTGTCTGTTAAGTTGGTGCATGTATTTTAATGAAATCTCTTCGTGGCTAATTCCAGTAACAATACTATGCTCCAAAGCATGAGAAAATGCGCCATGACCTATATCATGAAGTAGGATAGCTATATAAAGTGCATTTTCTTCTTGTTCAGATATACTAATTCCTTTAACTCTCAAAACATTAACTGTCTTTTGCATTAAATGCAAACAACCTAAAGCATGATGAAAACGGGTATGATTAGCTCCTGGATATACTAAATTTGAAAATCCCATCTGAGAAACTCTTCTCAAACGTTGAAAACTCGGATGTTCAATAATATCAAAAATTAAACTATTAGGAATTCTTATAAATCCATATATTGGATCGTTTAAAATTTTTAGCTTATTAGTGGGATAATTTTTCAAGTTGTGTTTTTAGCTATTAAAATACAAACTAAAGATTAAATTTACTCTTTACAAAGTAGTTTATATGATTATTAGGAATATTTTATCATTTTCTAGGCATTGATATCATAACAAATAAATACTTTTAACGTTTTATAAAGAAATGAAATTAATTTATGAATAGTATTCAAATTTTATGGGTTGATGATGAAATTGACTTATTAAAGCCTCACATTATTTTTCTTGAGCAAAAAGGGTATCAAGTATCTACTTGTACAAATGGAACAGATGCTATTGATTTGGTTGAAGAATCAAATTTTGATATCATATTTTTAGATGAAAATATGCCTGGAATAAATGGGTTGGAAACTTTAAATGCTATCAAACAAATCAAATCTTCCATTCCAGTAGTAATGATAACAAAAAGTGAGGAAGAGTATATTATGGAGGAAGCCATAGGATCCAAAATTTCAGATTATTTAATAAAACCTGTAAATCCCAACCAAATTTTATTGAGTTTAAAGAAAAATTTAGATAATTCAAGACTGATATATGAAAAAACCACTTCTAACTATCAACAAGAATTTCGTAAAATATCTATGGACTTAATGTCTGTAAATTCTTATGAAGAATGGTGTGATATTTATAAAAAATTAATTCATTGGGAATTGGAGTTAGATGATATAAATGATAATGGTATGCTTGAAATACTTGAAAGTCAAAAGTCTGAAGCTAATAACTTGTTTTATAAATTCATTAAAAAAAACTATCAAGATTACATAAATTCAACAGACGACAAACCAACCTTCTCTAATACCCTTTTTAAAAATTATGTTGTTCCTAATTTGTCTCATGAAAATGGAGTGCTTTGGGTAGTAATTGATAACTTAAGATATGATCAATTTAGAATATTAGAACCATTTATTAATAATTATTTCAAGAAAGAAGTAGAATATTCATATTGTAGTATACTACCTACAGCCACTCAATATGCTAGAAATTCAATATTTTCTGGTTTAATGCCCCTTGAGATGGAAAGAATGCATCCAACACTATGGAAAAATGACACAGATGAAGGAGGGAAAAATATGTTTGAAAATGATTTTCTGATTGCTCAGTTAAAAAGGTTAAACTTAAACATACATCATGAATATTATAAAATTGTTTCATTGAAAGATGGTAAAGATTTAGCAACAAACTACAACGGAACAAAACAAAATGATCTTACCGTATTAGTGTATAATTTTGTAGATATTTTATCACATTCTAAAACTGAGATGGAAGTCATTAAAGAGTTAGCAGGAGACGATAAAGCATATAGATCTCTTACAGCTAGTTGGTTTAAAAACTCACCATTATTTGAAATAATACAAAAAGCTCAAGAACTTGGTCAAAAATTAATTATTACTACAGATCATGGAACCATTAATTGTAAACATCCTACTAAGGTTATTGGAAATAAAAATATTAGTTCAAATTTGAGATATAAAACAGGGAAAAGTTTGTCCTACAATGACAAGGATGTATTTGCTGTTAAGAATCCTAAAGACATTTCCTTACCTAGCATCAGTTTTAATAGTCCGTTTATTTTTGCGAAAGAAAATTTATTCTTTGCCTACCCAAACAATTACAATCATTTTGTGAGTTATTACAAGAATACGTATCAACACGGAGGTGTATCTTTAGAAGAAATGATCATACCATTTGCAGTCTACCATCCTAAATAATTCTTTATATGAATAAAAATTTCTTATTATCAGAGGCACCGATAATTGCTAAAGAAATTATTAAAAATTCTACTAGCAAAATAATCTTATTTCATGGAGATATGGGTGTTGGTAAAACTACATTAATTAAGGAGATTTGTAAAACTCTAGGAACTGAAGATTTAATAAGCTCCCCTACATTTTCAATTGTTAATGAATACATAACATCCAATGATGAAACTATTTTTCATTTTGATTTTTATAGAATTGATAATGAGGAGGAGGTATACAACATTGGTGTAGAAGATTATTTTGACTCAAACCACTGGTGTTTGATAGAATGGCCCTCAGTTGTTGAGAATTTACTACCTTTAGAAAATGTTAATGTCTATTTAACTTCTTTAGAAGATGGACAACGCAACATTCAAATAAACTAATTCACATGAGTGCATTTTCTCCATTCAGCAAAGAGGAATTAATTCCTCAAACAGAAATGTTAGAGATTAAAAAGCAAAAAGGACAATTATTTATTGGTTTACCAAAAGAAACTCTTTTTGAAGAAAAAAGAATATGCCTCACCCCAGATGCTGTATCAGCTTTAACATCTCAAGGTCATAGGATTGTTATTCAATCTAGTGCTGGAGATGGATCTAATTATAGTGATAGTGAATATTCTGAAGCAGGTGCAAAAATATCATACAATACAAAAGAAGTTTTTAATTGTAATATAATTTTAAAAGTAGCTCCACCTACTTTAGACGAAATAGCACTCATGACTCCTCAAAGTGTTTTAATTTCGTCTCTACAATTAAAAACTCAATCCAAAAAATATTTTGAAGCTTTAATTGAAAAAAGAATAACTGCTGTAGCTTTTGACTATATCAAAGATGAACATGGTGTATATCCAGTTTTAAAATCGTTAAGTGAAATAGCTGGAACCGCTTCTATATTAATAGCCTCTGAATTAATGAGTAATATTAATAAAGGTAATGGTCTTCTGTTAGGTAATATTGGGGGAGTACCTCCAACCGATGTAGTTATTTTAGGAGCAGGAAGTGTAGGAGAATTTGCTGCAAGATCAGCGCTTGGTTTAGGAGCAAGAGTAAAGGTTTTTGACAATTCAATTACTAGACTAAGAAAACTTCAACAAAGTTTACATACACCAATTTACACATCAACTATTCAACCAAAAACAGTCGCAAAATCTTTACGAAGATGTGATATTGCCATTGGTTCTATTCGTGGCAAAGACAGATCTCCTGTTATTGTTTCAGAGGATGTCGTTAGGACAATGAAAGATGGTGCAGTAATTGTTGATGTAAGTATTGATCGTGGAGGTTGTTTTGAAACATCAAAAATCACTTCTCACTCAAAACCAACATTTAAAAAACACGGTGTTATTCATTACTGTGTTCCTAACATTCCCTCTAGATACTCCAGAACAGCATCTTTTGCCATAAGTAACTTATTTACACCTTACTTACTTGATATTGCTGAATCAGGCGGATTTGAAAATGCAGCTAGATTTGATAAAAGTTTACGAAATGGGATGTATTTTTATCGTGGAGTTTTAATCAATAAAACTGTAGCAACTTGGTTTGATCTTCCTTTTAGAGATATTAATTTATTACTCTTGTAATACTTCCTAATATTTTTCTTCATTACTATTTTAAAACTATTCTTTAGAAAATTCATCTTAATATTTAAAAATTACTTCTAATTTTGCAACATGAATTTATTCAAGCGTTTTATTTATTATATCATAGGTGTTTTCTTTGGTAGCCTTGTTGTTTATTTTATTTGGAAAGGTAAAGATGTTTCTTTTGACTACGGTATGGATGCTAGAACATTAAAAACAATAAGAACAAAAAAAATAATTTACTCTAAGAATGCTGAAACACTAATGAAACAAATGTCCGTTGATTCTATGGCTATTCAAAATATCCTTAGAAACGGAGATGTAGATTTCGGTGAAAGTAACCAACATAAAAAACCTTGTGCAGAATATTCTATTCATGGAAAACATAAAGAACAAAAAGTAAAGCTTTGGATTATAAGGTGTGACACATTAGCTACAATTGATTTGATTACCACTTATAAGTAATCATGGAGTTTTAAAAAATCTATTTTTAATTTCATCTACATTCTTAATACTTTTCTCTAGCCAATTAGCATATATAATTTCTTGTTCCTTTTCAGATAACCTCCATTCATAGTTACTATTTCTTAATTTATTTGTAAGGTTTTCTAATATAATAGCTGCTGCTACTGAAATATTTAAACTTTCAGTAAAACCAACCATAGGAATAGTTAAAATTTCATCAGAATTAATAAGTACTTCCTCAGATACTCCAGATTTTTCGACACCAAAAATAAAAGCAGATTTTTTTGAAATATCAAGATCATGCAATGTACATGTGTTGTTGTGAGGTGAAGTTGCTATTATTTGATAACCCTCATTTTTTAAACGAGTTAAACAATCTTTGGTGTTATTTTTATCCTCTTTATAATTATTTAAATTCAACCATTTCTGAGAGCCTTTTGCAACATGTCTAGATACTTTGCTGTGATACTTATTTTCTATGATATGAATATCCTGAATTCCAAACACATCGCAACTTCTAATTACCGCACTTGAATTGTGTTGTTGAAAGATATCCTCTAAAACAACTGTGAAATGTCTAGTCCTATTGAGTAATATATTTTTAAAAGTATTTTTTCTCTTTTCAGTAACAAACCCCTCTAAATAAGTTATTAAATTTGTATTTAATTGATTCATGCGTAACAAACATACTAAAATTTTATATTTACAGGAATGAAAAATATTGTAGTGTTAACGGGTGCAGGAATGAGTGCGGAGAGTGGTATCAAAACATTTAGAGATGCAGGAGGTCTTTGGGAAGGATTTGAAATTGAGAAGGTTGCAACCCCAGGAGCTTTTGAAAAGAATCCGAAACTAGTTTTTGATTTTTACAATCAAAGAAGAAAACAACTCTTCGATGTTAAACCAAATAAAGCTCATCATTACTTAAAAGATCTTGAAAACTATTACAATGTTACTATTATTACTCAAAATGTAGATGATCTTCATGAAAGAGCCAAAAGTTCACACGTAATTCATTTACATGGAGAATTAAGAAAAGTTAGAAGCACTAAAGATGAGACTTTTGTGTTAGATTGGGAAACAGATCTTCATCTAGGAGATATAGACACAAAAGGGAATCAATTAAGACCACATATTGTATGGTTTGGTGAACCAGTTCCAATGTTAGATAAAGCCATTAAAATTGTTGAAGAAGCAGATTTACTTATTATTATTGGAACTTCTATGAAAGTGTATCCGGCAGCTAGTCTAATTAATTTTATAAAATTTGAAACACCTATTTATTATATAGATCCAAAGCCAACTATTTCAAAAAATAATTATAAAAATTTAACACTTATTAAAAATGGAGCAGTTAATGGAACTAAAGAATTACTTAAGAAGTTAGTCTATTAAAAAATTCATATAATTCTCCTCTGGCTATTTGACCACCCTTTTCGATTAAATCAAAAATTTCAATATTTCTTTGCTTACTGTATATTTTACTTCCTTTAAGATAATCTATGGATTGATCATGTGGGTTTTCTAACAACCATTTAAAACCTTTTTCTGATAATAAATCAATATTGTTATTGTTAATTGTAACTACTGTTCTGTAAATAGCTTCTTTTTCACATTTAAAAAAATTAACAGAATTATCAGAAAAATGCTCTAAATATTCAACCTTACTTAAAACATCATCCCATACCATATCACTAAAAAGATTAAGCTCTTCTTCTACTAATGAAGAATTCTCAGATTTCATTTTTTGCCATTGAACTGCATCAATTTTTTGTGTGGCTAAAAATTGAGCAAATTCTTTATGTAATGATTCTAGTTGTTCTTTTGTAAGCTGTCTATATTTCATAATTAGCTTAAATAAAAAAACCGCCCTTAAAGGGCGGTTTAAACATTTTATATTGTTTATTTCTCAGCGACAACTTCAAAGTTGATATCTACAACAACTTCTCTGTGCAATCTAACCGATGCTTGGTATTTACCTAATCTTTTTACTGAACCACCAACAACTTTAATAAACTTTTTATCTATAGTAGTTCCAGATTTAGCAATTGATTCTGCTAAATTAATGTTGTTCACTGAGCCAAATAATTTGTCTCCTGTTCCAACTTTTGAGGCAATTTTAATATCTAACCCTTTAATTGTTTCAGCAATAGCATTTGCGTCTTCAATTAATTTAGCTTCTTTATATGCTCTTTGTTTAACATTTTCAGCTAATACTTTCTTCGCAGAAGAAGTAGCTAAAATTGCATGTCCATGAGGAATTAAATAATTTCTACCGTAACCATTCTTAACAGTTACAACATCATCTTTAAATCCTAAATTTTCTACGTCTTGTTTTAAAATCAGTTCCATAATTCTACTTCTTTAATTATTTCAACATATCTCCAACGTAAGGCATTAATGCCAAGTGACGAGCTCTTTTTATAGCTTGTGCAACTTTACGTTGATATTTTAATGATGTTCCTGTTAAACGTCTTGGTAAGATCTTACCCTGTTCGTTAACTAAATACATTAAGAAGTTAGCATCTTTGTAATCGATGTATTTAAAACCGTTCTTTTTAAAACGACAATATTTTGCTTCTTTTTTTGTCTCAATGTCAAGAGGAGTAAGATATCTTACTTCACCTTGCTTGTTTCCTTTTGCTTGTTGTTCTATTGATGATGCCATATCTTATTTTTTAGTAGATTTAACACGTTCTCTTCTTTTTTCAGCCCAAGCTTCAGCATG
>JABAZK010000020.1 GCA_018608485.1 Flavobacteriaceae bacterium
CTTTTGCTACTTTAAACTGCTGCCCTGCTATCTCTACAATTGCGTACATACTGTTATGTTTGTTGTTAGCTTTAATTAAAAATTGCAATTTCAATATTGAAAATGCGGGTGCAAATATACTTTTATTTTTAAAATAAAGCAATAGCAAATTGTCAAAAAAAGGGATGTTTTAAAGAATAAAAAAATAGTTATCAAGGTTAATTAGAAGATTGTACCTATTTTTGATTAAAAATATTGTTATATACAACCATTTTTGTAACAAAATATAATTGTTAGTGTCAAACAATATAATATTAAAACTAAAAATTTAATCAATGAAAAGAGGTATCCTAACGCTGACAGCAGTGTTTTTATTAGTGTTTTCTTCCCATGCACAAAAAGTTGAATTTGAAGAATATGATTTAAATAATGGCATGCATGTCATTTTACATCAAGATAATGCCGCTCCAGTAGTTACAGTAGAAATTATGTATGATGTAGGTTCAATTGACGAAGAAGATGGTAAAACTGGCATGGCCCATTTTTATGAACATTTGTTATTTACAGGAACAGAAAATATCCCAAGAGGAAAATGGAGCGAAATACAATCAGCAAGGGGTGGAAGTGGTAATGCTTCAACCAGTTGGGATAGAACAAACTATTACCAATCTTTTCCTTCTAATGAATTGAAATTAGCCCTGTGGATGGAATCTGAAAGATTATTGCACCCAATTGTAGATCAAAAAGCAGTTGACACCCAGAATGAAGTAGTAAAAGAAGAAAAAAGACAACGTATGGATAATGCTCCTTATGGTAAAATTCAATACGGAATGGTGTACAAACATTTATTTGATAAACATAATTATGGAAGACCCTTAATAGGTTTCATCGAAGATTTAGATAATGCTAAATTAAAGGAATTCAAAGCATTCTATGACAAATGGTATATGCCAAACAACGCAGTATTAGTTGTGGCGGGTGATTTTGAAAAAGGAGAGGCAAAATCTTTAATTAAAGATTACTTTGAGCCAATACCGTCTAGAACTTTACCTAATAGAATTAAAATTTCTGAGCCTGAAAGAACCATTGAAAAAAGAGTTACCGAATACGACTCAAACATTCAGTTACCAATGATTGCTTTGATGTATAAGACACCTTCAATGAGAGATAAAGATGCTTTAGTACTGGATGTTATTTCAACTATTTTAAGCAATGGTAACAGCTCTAGGTTACAGAAAAAAATGGTCGATGATAAAAAGAAAGCTTTACAAGTTTTTTCTTTTAATAGACCTTTGGTAGAATATAGTGTCTACACAATTGGAGCAATCCCTCTAGGAGAAAATTCACTAGACGATTTGATTGTAGAAATGGATGAAGAAATTAACACGTTACAGACAGAGTTAATTTCGGATGAAGATTTACAAAAAGTAAGAAATAAATTTGAAAATAGATTTGTCTCTTCTAATTCAAGCATTCAAGGTATCGCTTCTTCATTAGCCAGTAATTACATGCTTATTGGAGATACTGACAGAATTAATTCGGAATTAGAACTTGTAATGTCAATCACAAAAGAAGATATTAGAAAGGTTGCTAAAAAATATTTAGCAAAAAATAGACGTATAGTTATTGACTATTTACCTGAGGAAAAAAAGAAGTAATCCAAATTTAAAGTAAAAAATGAAAACTAAAATATATATAATTATAACATTTCTACTTTTATCTATAAGTGTTTCTGCACAAATTGATAGAACAAAAATGCCAGAATCTGGCCCAGCTCCAAAAATTAATTTAGGTACACCAAAGAAATTTAAGTTAAAGAATGGTTTGCAAGTATTGGTTGTAGAAAACAATAAGTTGCCAAGAGTTTCAGTAACATTAAATATAGACAACGCTCCCATGGCTCATGGAACAAAGTCTGGAGTCGAAGGTTTTGTAGCGGGGATGCTGGGGACTGGCTCAACAACAATGTCTAAAGAAGCTTTTGACAAAGAAGTAGATTATTTAGGAGCCAATATTAGTTTTGGCTCTGAAAGTGCTTTTGCAAGCTCTTTATCTAGATATTTTCCAAGAGTTTTGGAGTTAATGGCAGATGCTGCTTTTAATCCTGTTTTTGATCAAAATGAATTTGATAAACAAATGAAGCAAACTTTAGATGCTATCAAATCAAACGAAAAAAGTGTAGCCGCTATTGCGCGTCAGGTTGACAGAGCTTTAACTTATGGGAAAAACCATCCTTATGGTGAAATGACAACAGAAAAAACTGTGAAAAATATCACTTTAGAGGATGTTAAAAATCTTTACAATAAAACTTACAAACCAAACAATGCCTACTTAGTGGTCATTGGTGACATAAATTTTAAAGATGTAAAAAAGCAAGTAAAAAAATTATTTAGTAAATGGGAAAAAGGAAATTTAATTCCTCAAAAACTACCTGTGGTCAAAAACCCCAATACAACTGAAATTAACTTTATAAACATGTCTAATGCTGTTCAATCTGAAATAGCTATTGTAAATACAGTTAATTTAAAAATGAGTGATAAAGATTACTATGCTGTGCTATTGGCGAACCAAATTCTTGGTGGTGGTGGTACTGGAAGACTTTATAAAAATCTTCGCGAAGATAAAGGATATACCTATGGCGCTTACTCTGGAATTGGCGCTAGTAGATATGTGTCTCGTTTTAGAGCAGGCGCATCTGTAAGAAATATAGTTACAGACAGCGCTATAGTTGAGACAATGAAAGAAATTAACAAAGTTCGCTACCAAAAAGTAACTCAAAGGGAATTAGATATAGCCAAAGCTAAATATCTAGGAAACTTTGTAAAAGCAGTTGAAAGGCCAAGTACAATAGCAAGCTATGCTTTAAATATTTTGATTTATAACTTGCCCGAAAATTATTATGAAAATTATTTAAGCAATTTTAATGCCGTAACCATTGATGATGTTCAAGACGCTGCTATCAAATATTTTAAAGCAGATAAAGCTAGAATTATTATAACAGGTAAGGGTATTGATGTACTTAAAAATCTTGAAAAAACAGATTACATAATTAAATATTTTGATAAAGAAGGAAACCCAACTAAAAAACCAAAAATGACGCTTCCTATACCTGAAGGAGTTACTGCTGCTTCTGTAATAGATAGTTATTTTAATGCTATTGGTGGAGCCGATAAGATTTCTGCTATTAAAACGCTAGCAATGACTTATAATGCTACAATTCAGGGGACTCCTATTGTTCTGACAACAAAGGTTGCTGCCCCAAACAAGACAACTAATACTATTAGTGTTATGGGACAAACAATGCAAAAACAAGCATTTAACGGAGAAAACGGCTACAATGAAATGAGAGGACAGAAAAAAGAATTTGATGAAAAAGAAATCAACAAATCAAAATCCAATACTGCTCCTTTTTCTGACATGGCATATAAAAATGGATTGTTAGATAGAATTGAACCCGTTGATGGTAAAAATGCCTATGTAATTAAATCTGGAACTACTGAGATTTATTACGATGTAGCTTCAGGGTTAAAATTACAATCTGTTGAAGTTGTAAAAGCTCCTGATGGTAATGAGATGAAAGTTCCAACAATTTTCTCTGATTATAAAAAAGTAAGCGGTATTTTATTTGCACACAAAAGAGATCAAGTAACACCTCAATTTACTTTAAATTTTGTTTTACAAGATGTAAAAATCAATGAAGGTGTAGAAGACAAGGATTTCGAATAATTTTCTTTAGAAAACAACAATCATAAAAGGCTGCAGTTTATAAACTGTGGCTTTTTTATTTAACTCTATTAACGATATAAATTCCAGTAAGTATTATTATCCCAGATAATAATTGAAGATAACTCACTTTTTCCCCGTCAATAAAACCCCAAATAATTGCAACTATTGGAATTAAATACGCAACTGAAGTAGAAAAAACAGGTGTAGACATTTGTATTAATTTATTAAACATAATTTTTGCTAAACCTGTTCCAACAACCGAAAGCACAATTAAATACATGATTGACGTATTTGTTGCAGGAGTAAATTCTACTGATGAGAAAAATCCTGAAAATACCAATATTAGAAATACAGGAAATATTAATAAAATAAAGTGACCTGCGGTAATGCTCATTGCAGGAATATCTGATAAATATTTTTTAATGATATTCACATTAAAAGCATATCCTAAAGAAGCTGTAAGCACAAAAATGGCATACCAATAGTTCTGATTTGGGTTTAAAGAGGAGCTTTCTAAAATTAACATAATTGTACCTGCCAAACCAATAAGTACTCCAACTAATTGAACTCTTTTAAATACAACTCCAAAAAACAATGAAGCTACGATAAGTGCATTTAATGAGGTTAAAGAGTTTAGTATTGAAGCTACAGAGCTATCTATGCCTGTGATTGCGAAAGCAAAAAAGAATGCAGGAAATAATGTCCCTAACAAAGAGCTGACAACAATGTACTTCCACTGCTGTTTTTGGATTTTTTTTAAACTCCTAAAACCAATTAATAGTATAAATATTCCAGCAATAAATGTTCTTAAAGCTCCTAATTGAACTGGAGTTAAACCAATTAATGATTTTTTAATCAGAATAAAAGAACTTCCCCAAATTATTGCTAAAACAATCAGATAAATCCACTTTTTGTAATCGTTATTCATTATCTTCTTTTTAGTGTAAGGCAAAAATGGAATAAATCTTAAGATATAAATCATTAATTGCATAAATTTGTATGATTAAACGATCATAAAAAACAATTATGAAACCAAAGTTATTTTTACTTACACTTCTAATTAGCTCAATTTCTATTACCTCTTGTTCTTTTAATGATGCCAAAACAAATACAAAAACTTCAAAAAATGAAGTCGCTAAAATTTTAAAAACAGAATCTGTTTCTATAGCAATTTCAGGGATGACCTGTGAAATTGGTTGTGCAAAAACAATTCAATCTAAACTTTCAAAAAAACAAGGAGTTACTAAAGCCAATGTTATTTTTACAGACAGCATAGCTACAATTGAATTTGACCCTAACAAGACCTCCACTGAAGATTTAACCTCATTTATTAATGGTATTGCTGGAGGTGAATTATACAAAGCATCAAAAATTACAGCCATAAAATAATTTATAATTTAAACTCATTATAAAGAATAGGCTTCTCTAAACAGAAACTCATAATTATAGTTTTTGAATTATCTTTGTACTAAACTTTCATTTAAATGAAAAATCGGTTCCCAACAATCGTTAAAGTTACATTAGCTAGTCTTTATTTAATCTTTCTAGCAGGCTCAATTGTAAGAATGACCGGATCTGGTATGGGGTGTCCAGATTGGCCCAAATGTTTTGGATACTATATTCCTCCAACCTCGGAAGAACAGATCAAGTGGCAACCAAATTCTATTTATGAAGAAGGCATCATTATTATTAAGGATGAGGCTCTTTTTGTAGCTGATAAACAAATAAAAACATCTATAACTTTTAATGAAAGTAACTGGAAAGAATACACCAAACATGAATATGCTACATTTAATAAGTTTCATACCTGGGTAGAATATATTAATAGGTTAGTAACTGTAGTATCTGGCTTTATCTTTCTTTTTTTAATGGTTGCATCATTAAAATTTAGAAAAGAAAATAAATGGATTCCCATTATTGCATTTTCTGCATTTTTCTTCATGCTTGTTGAAGCTATCCTAGGTAAAATGGTTGTAGACAGCAACTTAAAACCCACAATGATTACTATTCACATGGTTATTGGACTGGTTATTATTGGTTTAATTTTAAGGTTATTGTTTATAATTCAAGAAGAAAAAATAAATTTCAAATACAACTCATTATTCAATAAATTATTGATAATATCTGTATTATTTTCTCTGATTCAAATAGCAATGGGGACCCAAGTTCGTCAATTTATTGACGAGCAAGTAAAATTATTTGGTTTTGAAAACAAAGAATATAGTTTAATGAACCCAAGTTTTAAATTTTACTTTCACAGGTCTTTTACAATAGCAATTATCTTAGTGAATTTTGGATTATTCTACCTAAACCAAGTACATAATTTAGGATACAAGCTAGTAAAATGGATATTACTATTGTTGTTCTTTGAAACTATTACTGGAATTTTAATGTATTATGCAGAATTTCCGCTTGGAACGCAAGCTATTCACTTACTTTCTGGAGCTTTATTATTTGGTGTACAATTTTATTTATGGCAACAGAGTAAAAGAAAGTTATTGAAATAAAAAAAGAGTTGACACATTACAAAAATACGGGCATATACCTACTCTTCCCAGTTGAAAGTCTCTATTAAATGAAGAATATCTTTTTTGATATAAGCTACAGCTGGTAACACAGAATCATAATTGGGCTTAATCTTAAAGTATAGCGCTCCTTTTATAAAATGATTTATACTGTCTGTAATATGAAATTGAAGCTGAGATGCAGCGTTTCCTGTAATATTATGTAAAGTTGCATATACTTTTTTCTGGTCACTTAAGTAGTCATTCGAGGTAATTTGCTCGGCTTTTGATGTATGCTTAAAAACAAGTTTTTCTGACTCTATTAATAACTCCCTTAAATTATTGTCAACTTTCCTGTAAGTAATATCTACGGTAGCTTTTAATGATGGATACTCTATTTTTAACCATTTTTTTGGCATTTCTTTTAAAATAATCTTATTTGACACCTCAAAAGAATAGGGTCTAGAAACAGTTAATTCCCTGTAAACTTTCTCCCCATATTCTAGTTTTAAAAATGCTTTTGGTTTAGGTAAGTTTTCCTCTGAACACGAGATAAATAAAAGTAATATAATAATACCAAAAAATAGTCTAAACATGTTGTCTTGTTACTTTTAATTGCTTTATGCGTTTTCTGTCAATAGCTTCTATGGTAAAAGTATATATATCAAAGGTTATCTTTTCTCCTATTTTAGGGAATTTCCCAGAAATTTCAAGTATGAATCCTGCAATGGTCTCCGATTCTCCTTTATGTTCTTCAAACTTTTCTTCACTTGTATCTTCTAATACTTTACAAAAGTCTTTAATAGTGATTTTACCATCAAAAATATAATTATGAGCATCAATCTTAGAATATGAAAGGTCATCTGTATCAAATTCATCATTAATTTCTCCTACAATTTCTTCTATAACATCCTCTAGAGTAACTAAACCACTTGTCCCTCCATACTCATCGACAACAATAGCTAAATGATTTTTCCTTTCTCTAAATTCACTCAATAAATCGTCTAATTTTTTATTTTCTGGAATAAAAAATGGCTCTCTTAATAATTGCTGCCACTTAAAATTTTTCTTGTTTAAATGACCTAATAAATCTTTGGAATATAAAATCCCAATAATATCATCTATTGAATCTTTATATACAGGGTTTCTAGAATACCCATGCTTTAATATTTTGGTTAGAACTTCTTCATAAGTTTCTGTTTCAGACAAAGCAAAAATATCTATTCTAGGTTTCATTATTTGTACCGTTTCGGTTGCTCCAAAACTTACAATCCCTTCCAATATTTTTTGTTCTTCTTTAGTGGTTGCTCCTTCAGAAGTAAGTTCTAATGCCTTTGATAAAATTTCCACAGAAAAGTTAGAGTTTTTACTTCCAAGTCTTTTTTCAACAACCTTAGTAAGGTTAATAAGCGGGTAACTTAAAGGCGTTAAAATAAGATTTAAGAATTGCAAAGGCCTACTCATTAGGTTACAAAATTGCAACGCTCTTCTGGATGCATACACCTTTGGCAATACTTCTCCAAAAAGAAGAATGAGAAAAGTTACTAAAACTACCTCAACAGAAAACTTCACAATATTGGATGGTATGTGAAAATCAAGAAGTTTTAGCGTTAAGTCCTGGTTTTTAAAAAAAGCTTCTCCTAAAGAAGCAAAAATTAAAACAATAAGAATATTTAAAAAGTTATTAGTGATAAGTATTGTTGCTAATAATTTTCTTGGTTTTTGTAACAGTTCTACAACAGGATTGTGATCCTTCGTTTCCTCTGAAATATTAATTATATCTGTTTTAGACAAAGAAAAGAAAGCTACTTCTGTACCTGATATAAGAGCAGAGGCTAAAAGTAATAGTAATAAAATGATAATTGCCACTACAAACATATTATCAATCTGAGCAAAATAATTTAAAAAAAGTATGGGATCAGAATCCAAATGTTAGAATTTAGTTAGACTTAAAATGGCAAATCATCGTCATCCGCTTTGGGTTGGGAATGCTGAGCTATTGATGAAGGATTTCCATTATTATCTGAGGCTGGTGCCCCAGTTTCTTTTTTAGTAGATAAAAATGTCATATTAGCTACATGAATTTCTGTAGTATATCTTTTTTGACCTTCTTGCTCCCATTGACGAGTCTTTATACGACCTTCGCAGTAAACCTTATCTCCTTTAGACAAATATTTCTCACAGATTTCAGCTAATTTATTTCTAACAACCAAGGTATGCCATTCTGTATTAGTTACCTTCTCTCCTGTTTGTTTGTTTGTATACGTTTCATTTGTTGCAATTGGAAAACGTCCGAGAGAATTTCCCCCTTCAAAATAGTTCATTTTAACCTCATCTCCAAGATGACCTATTAATATTACTTTATTGATTGTTCCAGACATAAACTTTAATGATTGTTATATCAAATGTACTAAAAAAAATTATTCAATTTTGGTGTGAATTCTTTCAAGAAATTTGCAATCAAAATAGAAACTGGAAATGTTTCTATTTCTTGCCAGCTAACTAATGCATCTTGATGATCATTAGATTTAATGATCCAGAAGTTCGTATGTAAGTGTTGATGTGATAATTTGTGAATTATTGTTTTTGTGTTAAATAGTTTTATTTCTGAATTTTCTGAAACAAGTGTTTTAAAATCAGATAAATTAATGAGTTCATCTAATTGAACTTCTTTATTAGTTTCTATAAGTGGAAATTGATAAAGACCTTCCCAAATTCCTTTTCCTATTCGTTCTTCGAAGATTGTTTTATTATTAGGGGTAACTATAACTATATAATTAAAGTATTTTGTTTTAATTTTTAATTTCTTTTCCTTCACAGGCAACTCTTTAACAAGATTATTAGCATAGGCTTCACAACTCGAATTAATAGGGCAGTGACGGCAATCTGGATTTTGAGGTTTGCATTGCAGAGCACCAAAATCCATAATGGCTTGATTATATACCCCTGGCTGGCTTGTATCTAGTAAAGATTGAGCTAATATTTTGAATTTTTTAACTCCTTGTGAGGTGTTAATAGGTGTTTTAATATTAAAAACTCTTGCTAATACTCTATATACGTTTCCGTCAACTACAGCCTCGGGTTCATTAAAACAGATTGAGGAAATAGCCGAAGCAGTATAATCTCCAATCCCTTTTAATTTTATTAGTTCTTTATAGGTATTTGGAAATTGACCATCTAACTCTTCTGCAATATGCTTTGCTGTAAAATGAAGGTTTCTTGCTCTTGAATAGTATCCAAGTCCTTGCCACATTTTCAAAACTTTACTTTCTTTTGCTCTGGCTAGGTCCTCTATTGCAGGAAATTCCTCGGAAAAGGCTAAGAAATAACTCATTCCTTGAGACACTCTAGTTTGTTGTAACATGATTTCAGATAACCAAACCAAATAAGGGTCTTTGGTTTTACGCCAAGGCAAATCTCTTTTAATCTGTAAATACCAGTATATTAATGTGTTAGAAAAAATCATTAAAAATCTTTACAGATACAATATTACGTCTTAAAATTGAGATATTTTTATCTGTTTATTTTTAGTGAATAGATTAATTATCATATATTTGCCAGCAAATTTTTTGGAAAAAATATAAATTATAGCAACATGACGAAAGCAGATATTGTATCGAAAATCTCGGACAAATCAGGAATTGAAAAAGCAGATGTTTTAGCAACCGTAGAAGCATTTATGACAGAGGTAAAAGGATCACTTGAACAAGGAGAAAATGTTTATTTGAGAGGTTTTGGTAGCTTTATTATAAAAACTAGAGCCGAAAAAACGGGAAGAAATATATCAAAAAACACTACCATCAAAATTCCAGCTCACAATATTCCAGCTTTTAAACCAGCTAAAACCTTTACTGAAGGAGTAAAAAGCAAGGTAGAAGTAAAGTAATTATACAAATCTAAATCGAAAGATTTATAAAAATTAGACAATTATGCCAAGTGGTAAAAAAAGAAAGAGATCTAAGATCTCAACACACAAACGCAAGAAAAGAGCTAGAGCAAACAGACACAAGAAAAAGTAAGAATTAATCTTACTTTTTCTTAACTGTTCTTTTAGCACCATACGTTCATTGAAATAGAGGTAATTATTTTGCATAAAGCAGAAGCCTCGTTTGGTATTAAAATAAAAAATACCTGTTTAAAAATTAATCCATTATTTGTCATTTAAAGACATTTAGTATAAAACTATTTCAGTATGAAAACAGAATTAATAATTCGTTCAAATTCATCTGATATTGATTTTGCCTTATTAAAAGATGGAAAACTTATAGAATTAAATAAAGAAACAACTGATAATAAATTTTCTGTTGGCGATATATTTCTAGCCAAAATTGGAAAAGTATTAACTGGGCTAAATGCCTCTTTTGTTAATGTTGGATACCCAAAAGATGGTTTTTTACACTATCATGATTTAGGAGCCAAAGTAAAATCTTTAACTAATTTTATTAAGAAAGTAAGCACAGGTAAGTATAAAGAATTCACTTTAAAAAACTTCCGATATGAAAAAGACATTCATAAAGACGGAAGTATTAACGATGTACTAAAATCAGGTCAAAATTTATTAGTACAAATTGTAAAAGAACCTATTTCTACCAAAGGTCCTAGACTTAGCTCAGAACTATCTATTGCCGGTAGATTTTTGGTATTAGTTCCTTTTTCTGACAGAATTTCTGTTTCTCAAAAAATTGAAGACTCAAAAGAAAAAGAACGTTTAAAAAGATTAGTAAAAAGCATTAAACCAAAAGGTTTTGGTGTTATTTTAAGAACTGTTGCTGAAGGAAAAAAAGTAGCAGAACTCGATAAAGATTTACAAAATTCATTAGATCGTTGGAAAACTATGTGCAAGCGAATTGCTAACACAAATACGCCAACAAAAGTATTAAGCGAATTAAATAGAGCTTCTTCTATTTTAAGAGATTTAATGAATGACTCTTTTACGAACATAGTAACAAATGATGAAACTCTAAAGTTAGAAATCAAAGAGTATCTTCAAGAAATCTATCCTGAAAAGGAAAAGATTGTAAAACTTCACAAATCAGCAACTCCTATTTTTGAAAAATACGGAATAGAACGCCAAATAAAAACATCATTTGGTAAAACTGTTTCTATGAGTAGAGGAGCTTATTTAGTGATTGAACACACCGAGGCATTGCATGTGATAGATGTAAACAGTGGTAACCGTTCAAACAAAGCTGGTTCTCAAGAAGAAACTGCACTAGAAGTTAATTTAATTGCTGCCACAGAAATTGCAAGACAATTGCAATTAAGAGATATGGGAGGAATTATAGTTGTTGACTTCATTGACATGCACCGTTCTGAAAACAGAAATAAATTATTTCAACATTTGAAAGAACAAATGTCTTTGGATAGAACAAAGCATAAAATTTTACCGCCAAGTAAATTTGGATTAATCCAAATTACAAGGCAAAGAGTTCGGCCTGAACTTAGTATTAAAACAACTGAACCCAACCCTAATAGCAATGGAGAGGTAGAAGCTCCTATTGTTTTGTTGGATAAGATTGAAGCAGATTTGGAACGTGTTATTTCAAATCCAAAAAATAAAAACGTGGTGTTGAACGTACATCCTTTTATTGCTTCTTATTTAACTAAAGGGATATCATCGATTCGTTTCCGATGGTATTTAAAACACAAAAAGTGGATAACTATTATACCTAGAGATGCTTACAAGTATTTGCAATACAAATTCAAAATTATTCGCAAATAAGGCACTTATATATATCAACAAAACCCACATTGAAAACAATGTGGGTTTTTTATTTTTGAAAAAAATTTACATTAAAAAACTCGCATACTTTCATATGCGAGTTTTTATATTTAAACTACTAATTAATTAATGGCTAGATTTGTCTCTTCTTTCCACGTACTAACCGAAGTAATCATGTTATTTTTATAATTAACTTGACGGAGTTTATTTTTTTCCCATTGAAACCAAATGCCAGTTTTTTTCCCATCTTCATAAAAACCTGTTGCAACTTTATTCCCTTTTTTATCAAACTCTGACCACTCTCCTGTGAGTTTTTTATTTTTGAAAAAACCTTGTCTATATACTGATCCATCAGCAAAGTAATACGTTGCTTTTACTTTATCTCCTTCAGTCTTAAAAGTAGGAGAGATATCTTGTGCTTGTGCTGTAGTTAACGAAAGCACAAAGCTGATTATTAAAACTATTTTCATATTAGTTAGGGTTTTAATTAACAATTATATTCAAATATATAAAAATTTACATTATGTCAACTATTAATTTACATTAAATTAACATTGGAGTAATTGCAACAATAAAAAAAGTATAAATTGAATGTATTCTTCCCTATGAATTAAAGTATTGATATATATTTTTAGCTCTAGCATCACCAATAATTTCCTGTAATTCTTTAAATGTGGCAGTCTTTACTCGTTTTGCAGATTTAAACTTTCTTAATAAAGAGGTGATGGTTTGCTTCCCTATGTTTGGGATTTGCTCTAATTCTGACTGAATAGCACTCTTACTTCTTTTGTTTCTATGTAATGTAATGCCAAATCTGTGTGCTTCATTTCTTAAAAATTGTACAATTTTTAGTGTTTCAGATCTTTTATCTAAATACATTGGAATGGGATCTCCTGGATAATAAATTTCTTCCAATCTTTTTGCAATTCCAATAATAGCTATTTTACCTCTTAAGTCTAGTAGGTCTAAACTTTTTAATGCGGATGATAATTGCCCTTTTCCTCCATCAATAACAATTAACTGAGGTAGTGGTAGGTTTTCGGATAAAAGTCGCTTATAGCGCCTAAAAACAACCTCTTCCATAGACGCAAAATCATCGGGTCCCTCAACGGTTTTTATGTTATAATGGCGATATTCTTTTTTGGAGGGCTTTCCCTCTTTAAAAACAACACAAGCCGCTACAGGATTGGTTCCTTGAATATTTGAGTTATCAAAACATTCTATATGTCTTGGCTCTTCAGATAATCGCAAATCTTTTTGCATTTGAGTCATAATTCTTTTGACATGCCTATCTGGATCTGAAATTTTAATTTGTTTAAATTGTTCTTGCCTGTAATATTTTGCATTGCGTTCAGAAAGCTCTACAATTCTTTTTTTATCACCTAATTTTGGAACTGTTACCTTAATCTTATCTCCTAAATCTATTTCAAAAGGGACATATACTTCTTTTGAAATAGAATTAAATCGTTGTCTTATTTCTACAACAGCCATCTCTAAAATTCTCTTATCTGTTTCATCCAGCTTTTTTTTAATCTCTGTAGTGTGAGACTGAATGATAGATCCGTTGGCAATTTTAAAAAAATTTACATACCCGTAACTTTCATCGCTAATAATTGAGAATACATCTACATTATTTATAGATGGGCTTACTATAGTAGATTTGGATTGGTAATTGGATAATAAATCTAATTTTTCTTTTATTTTTTGGGCTTCTTCAAATTCCATTTTATCTGAAAAAGCCTTCATGATTTCATGAAATTTATTTAAACTTTCCTTAAAATTCCCTTTAACAATATTTCTAATTGCTTTAATAGTATCATTATAGCTATCTTCATTCTGAAAATCTTCACAAGGACCACTACAATTACCAAGATGATATTCTAAACAAACCTTATATTTTTTTTCAGCTATTTTTTCTCTTGATAAGTCATATTTACAGGTTCTTAACGGATATAATTCTCTTATGAGATCTAATAAAACTTTAACTGTTCTAACATTTGTATAAGGGCCATAATACTCAGAACCGTCTTTTATAACTCTTCGAGTCATAAAAATTCTTGGAAATCGCTCTTTCTTAATACAGATCCAAGGATATGTTTTATCATCTTTTAACATGATGTTATATCTTGGCTGATACTTTTTAATTAAATTGTTTTCTAACAATAATGCATCTGTCTCAGTAGTAACAACAATATGCTTAATACTAACTATCTTTTGTACTAAAATTCTTGTTTTAGCATTTTCATGACTTTTTGTAAAATAAGATCCTACTCGTTTTTTTAGATTCTTGGCTTTTCCAACATATAAAATATTGTCTTGTTTATCATAATATTGATAAACTCCAGGAGAATCTGGTAATGTTTTGAGTTGAATTTCTAAAGAAGTAGACATAAAACGAAAATACTGTTTTTATTTTTTCTTTATGAAGTGAAAAAAATTAACGGTATTTACAATAACTAATCATGTTTAATTATCATGTAAATAACTATTTTTCTGATGCTAAATTTTCCTTTGGGAAAGCAGTTTTACTGTAAAAAAACAGTAATATTACGCCTATTGTTATGTACGAGTCTGCAGGATTAAATATATAATTAAAAAACCTAAAAAAATCACCTCCTACAAATGGAATCCATTCTGGCAGAACTCCTTCCCAAATAGGAAAGTAAAACATATCAACAACTTTCCCATAAAAGAGTTCTCCATAAGGTTTTTCGGCAAATAAGGTGGCTGTATTGTGTGCTGGCGTGTTAAAAATAACTCCATAAAAAATTGAATCTATGATGTTCCCTACTGCTCCAGAAAAAATTAGAGCAATTGCAAAAATAACTGCATTATGCGTTCCTCTTTTTATTTGTTGAGAAAGCCAATAGATGATGAAAGTTACAGCTACTATTCTAAATATTGTTAAGAAAAGCTTTCCTGCCTTTCCACCAAACTCAAAACCCATTGCCATTCCATTATTTTCAACAAAATGAATTCTAAACCAGTCAAAAACTTTAATTTCCTCTCCTAAAACAAAATTTGTTTTAATGTAGATTTTTACAATTTGATCTATTAAAATAGCTAAAATTATAGTTAATAAAGCAATATTTTTTTTAGACATATTACTAATATTGTTGTAAGAATATTGTTTAGTTATATTTATTATTCTCAGAGCTCCTGAACTCTTCCTGGAATAAAATCCCCCTCGATGTTAAGGATGTGTAACCCAAAAAGCAGCATAAATAGGTTGGGTTGATTTACTGTCTTCTTTTAGCTTCTATACTTAAAGTAGCATGAGGAACTAATTTTAATCGTTCTTTTTGAATGAGCTTTCCTGTAACTCTACAAACTCCATAAGTTTTATTTTCTATCCTTATGAGTGCATTATTTAAATCTCTTATAAATTTTTCTTGACGAATAGCCAATTGAACATTAGCCTCCTTGCTCATTGTTTCAGAACCTTCCTCAAATGATTTAAATTGTGGAGAAGTATCGTCTGTTCCATTATTTAATCCATTTTTATACGAGCTTTGCAATAAAGCTAAATCCTCTTCAGCTCTTTCTATTTTTTTTAGAATTATTTCTTTGAACTCTTGCAAATCTTCATCAGAATATTTTGTTGTTGTATTCGACATGATTCTTACATTTTATTAATTAATATTTTACTTTTAATGGCATCAAACTCTACATCTATACCATCTATTAATTGATCAACAAAAACCAATTCTTCAGTTAATGTTTCACTCATAATATACTCTTTATTTTTATTAATAGATTCCTCTATATCTTCAAATTTTAAAACTGTTAATTTAATTTTATCAGTTACTTCAAGACCCCTATCTTTTCTTGCGTTTTGAATTCTATTAATCAGCTCTCTTGCAACTCCTTCTCTTCTTAAATTTTCAGAAATTGTGACGTCTAAAGCTACGGTTATACTACCTTCATTTGCAACTAACCATCCCTCAATATCTTTGGATGAAATTTCAACATCTGAAAGCTCCAAGTTAATCATTTTTCCATCAAGTTCAATAGGTATTTTCCCTTCAAGTTCAATCTTCGAAATTTCTTCCTTAGAAAAATTTCGAATTGCATTTGCAATTGACTTCATCTCTCTACCAAATTTTGGCCCTAACGTTTTAAAATTTGGTTTAATTTGTTTCACCAAAATATCTGAAGCGTCTTCTAGTAATTCAATTTCTTTAATATTGACCTCGTGTTTTATTAGGTTTGCTACAGCTAAAATTGATGACTTTTGTTCTTCGTTTTCTAAGGGAATCATTATTTTCTGTAAAGGCTGGCGAACTTTTATTTTTTCTTTTGCACGTAGAGACAATACGAGAGATGAAATAGTTTGTGCATCTTCCATTTTACGCTCCAGTGATTTGTCTATGTAAGATTCTTCAAATAGAGGAAAATCAGCTAAGTGAATGCTTTCAAAGTTTTCTTTTTGAGAAACAGCATTCAAATCTAAATATAATTTATCCATAAAAAATGGAGCTATTGGGGCGCCTATTTTTGCAATTGTAAGCATGCATGTATACAAAGTTTGATAAGCAGAAATCTTGTCTTGTTGGTAATCTCCTTTCCAAAATCTTCTTCTACTTAATCTAACATACCAATTACTCAAATAATCCTGAGTAAAATCTGAAATAGCTCGGGCAGCTTTTGTTGGCTCATATTCTTCATAGAACTTATCTACTTTTTTAATTAATGTGTGAAGTTCTGATAAAATCCAACGATCTAATTCTGGTCTTTCATGTAAAAGAATATCTTCTTCAGTATATGAAAAACTATCAATGTTTGTATATAAACTAAAAAACGAATACGTATTGTAAAGCGTTCCAAAAAACTTACGCTTCACTTCTTCAATACCGTCCTTGTCAAATTTTAAGTTATCCCAAGGGTTAGCATTTGATATCATGTACCATCGAGTGGCATCAGCACCATAGGTGCTTAACACCTCAAAAGGATCTGCTGCGTTTCCAAGACGCTTTGACATTTTTTGCCCATTTTTATCTAAAACCAACCCATTAGAGACTACATTTTTATAGGCTACAGAATCAAAAACCATCGTTCCAATGGCATGTAATGTGTAAAACCAACCACGAGTCTGATCTACACCTTCTGCTATAAAATCTGCTGGATATGATGAATTGTTGTCTATTAATTCTTTATTCTCAAATGGGTAATGCCATTGTGCATATGGCATTGACCCTGAATCAAACCAAACGTCTATCAAATCACTTTCCCGTTCCATTGGTTTTCCGGAAGGTGAAACCAATACAATTTGATCAACAATATTCTTATGAAGATCTAACGTAGCATAATTTTCATCGGTCATATTACCAACTTCAAAGTCGGCAAAAATATCTTCTGCAAGTATTCCTGCTTCTATAGACCTCTGAATTTCTTGCTTCAATTCGGCAACAGAACCAATACATATTTCCTCTTTCTTATCTTCTGTTCTCCAGATAGGTAATGGAATTCCCCAGTATCGAGAACGAGATAAATTCCAGTCATTTGCATTTGCTAACCAATTTCCAAAACGACCCTCACCTGTTGATGCTGGCTTCCAGTTAATGGTTTTATTCAGCTCATGCATTCGTTCTTTAACATCTGTAACTTTAATAAACCAAGAATCTAATGGATAGTATAAAATTGGCTTATCTGTTCTCCAGCAGTTAGGGTAACTATGCTTATATTTCTCTACCTTGAAGGCTTTATTTTCTTCTTTTAATTTAATGGCAAGTTCTACGTCTATTGATTTTTCAGGTGCTTCACCTTCTTTATAATATTCATTTTTTACATACTTGCCTCCAAACTCACCCAGTTCTTTCACAAATTTTCCTTGTAAATCTACCAACGGAACCAAGTTATCGTTCTCATCCTTAATTAGCATTGGAGGAATTTCTGGTTTAGCCTGTTTTGCAACTAGGGCGTCATCTGCTCCAAAAGTAGGAGATGTGTGTACAATCCCTGTTCCATCCTCTGTGGTTACAAAATCTCCAGCAATCACTCTGAAGGCATCTTGAGGATTGTTATGTGGCAACACATAATCCAACAATTGCTCATAACGGATTTCTAATAAGTCTTGTCCTTTAAATTCTTTAACAACATGGAAAGGAATTTTCTTATCTCCAGAATTATATTCATTTAATTTATCTACGCCCTCAACTTGTATATTCTTTTTGCCTCCAAATTGCTTTCCAACTAAATTCTTAGCTAATATTACTTTTGTTGGTTCAAAGGTATATTGATTAAACGTATCAACTAAAACATAATCAATCTTTGCTCCTACAGTTAATGCGGTATTACTTGGCAATGTCCAAGGAGTAGTTGTCCAGGCTAAAAAGTAAATATCCCCTTCGTTTTGTAAAAAATCTGGAAGCGTCTCTTTAATTGCTTTAAATTGAGCAACTACAGTAGTATCCGTGACATCTTGGTAAGTACCTGGTTGATTTAACTCATGAGAACTTAATCCGGTTCCTGCTTTTGGTGAATAAGGCTGAATGGTATACCCCTTATACATCAGGTTTTTCTCGTAAACCTGTTTTAATAACCACCATACACTTTCCATATATTTGGGTTCATAGGTAATATATGGATCGTCCATATTTACCCAGTAACCCATTTTCTGGGTAAGGTCATTCCAGATATCTGTGTAACGCATTACCGCTTTTCTACAAGCAGCATTATACTCTTCTACTGTAATCGTTTTTCCAATATCTTCTTTTGTGATTCCTAGTTCTTTTTCAACACCAAGCTCTATAGGTAATCCGTGCGTATCCCATCCTGCTTTTCTTTTAACCTGAAAACCTTTCATAGTTTTATAGCGCGGAAAGATATCTTTAATAGCTCTTGCTAATACGTGATGAACTCCAGGCAAACCGTTAGCTGATGGAGGCCCTTCAAAAAACACAAATGGTTTATTTCCTTCTCGAGTAGTCACACTTTTTTCAAAGATGCTGTTTTCTGCCCAATATTCTAGCATTTCTTTTGCTACATTCGGTAAGTTAAGTCCTTTATATTCAGGAAACTTTGCACTCATAAGTCACAAATTCTATTAAGATTGCGAAAATACATATTTTCCTGTAATTCCGTTAGATTGTTTATGAAAAGAATTCTTGAATAGCCCTGTTAATTGAGGGCAAATGATTCAAAAAATCTCTTTTACTAATTAATAAGTTTAACTGAGCCCTCTTTCTTTTTTGATTGTTTCGTAAGCAGCTTGGATATTTTGAAACTTTTCTTTAGCTCCTTGTAAATGCTCTTCTCCTAGACCAGTTAATTTATCTGGATGGTACTTTTTAACCATTTTCCTGTACGCTTTTTTTAATTCTGAATCAGATGCCGAGGTCTCGATCTCTAAAATTTTATAAGCACTATCTGTTGATTTATAAAACATCGCTTTAATTGATTCAAAATCATATTGATTGATATACAAATAGCCTGCAATCTTTCTTATTTCATCAACTTCTATCTCGGAAACATATTCATCTGCTTGAGCAATTCCAAATAAAAAGTGTATTAGTTGAAGTCTGGAAGAATGGGGCATGTGTTGACGAATCTGAATACAAACCTGCCTTGCAGAAACTTGCTTTTTCATTACTCCTTTAAATAATTGAAAAGCCTTGTTTGCTCTTTCTTTGCCATACATCTCAACAAATTGATTTCTTACGAAGTTTAATTCTCTGCTATCAACTTTACCGTCAGATTTAATAACAATAGAAGCTAATATTAATAGACTAATTTCAAAATCACCACTAAGCGTTTGTGCTTTTTCTCTATGAGATTTATTTTGGAACTCTCGTTGCTCTTTTACAAAATCTTCTTTGGTGAATTTATCAAATACAGATGCGGCTGCAAACCCCATGATAGCTCCTATAGGTCCAGCAAAAGTAAACCCAATTCCAGCACCAAGCCATTTAGAAAAATTACTCATTTTTTATCAATTTTTGAACTTCAAATATACTATTTTGATTGTGTTATATTCCTTATATTTGTAGTCTAAAATTTAAAAAAATTATGTACCCAGAAGAATTAGTAAAACCGATGCGTGAAGAGTTAACAAATAACGGTTTTTCAGCTTTATATTCAGCAGATGATGTAGATGCTGCAATTTCAAAAAAAGGAACTACTTTGGTGATGGTAAATTCTGTTTGTGGTTGTGCTGCAGGAACAGCGAGACCAGGAACAGTTGCTTCATTACAATTTGATAAAAAGCCTGATAATCTAACAACTGTTTTTGCAGGTGTTGACAAAGAGTCTACACAAAAAGCAAGAGAACATATGATTCCTTTTCCTCCATCCTCCCCGGCAGTTGCCTTATTCAAAGACGGAGAATTAGTTCACATGTTAGAACGTCATCATATTGAAGGAAGGTCTGCTCAAATGATTGCTGAAAACTTAGTGTCTGCCTACAACGAGTTTTGTTAAGAACAACTACTCTTTATTCGCAGAATTTTAAAGAAATACAACTCAATCCACTTCGAATAGAAGTGGATTTTCTATTTTTATAACTATGAATAAGAAAAAAATTATTCAAAACACCATCCGTTTTGTTAAAAAAACTCTTGAAGGATCAGAGGGTGGCCATGATTGGTTTCATGTTAACAGAGTTTATAAAAATGCATTGCTCATAGCAAAAAATGAAAAAGTTGATATTTTTGTTGTTCAATTAGGAGCCTTATTGCATGACATTGCTGATGCAAAATTTTATGATGGAGATGAGTCTATTGGGCCAAAAAAAGCAAGAGATTTTTTAAAAAGTCAGCAAGTAGAAGAAACAGTTATTTCTCATATAGAAAACATTATATTATATATTTCCTATAAATCTTCTTTTGACCATAACAGCCGTTTTAGCTCTCCTGAGCTAAATGTGATTCAAGATGCAGATAGATTGGATGCTATTGGTGCTATTGGAATTGCAAGATGTTTTAATTATGGTGGATTTAAAAATAGGGCATTATATGATCCAGAAATTGAGCCAAATTTAAAAATGTCAAAAGAAGAATATAAAAAATCAAAAGCGCCAACTATCAATCATTTTTATGAAAAATTACTCTTGTTAAAAGACAAAATGAATACAAAAACAGGCCTAATTATTGCTCAAAGAAGACATTCTTTTATGAACGAATTTCTTCAACAGTTTTTTGATGAATGGGATGGCTTAAAATAAATGGTTTACTATACTAACTTACTTTTGCAACCTCTAAAGCAGTTAATTTATATTCTAGGATAGCTAGCTCTTCGGCACTTTGGATAATTTCTTCGGCAGTTAACTTATTACTATAATTTATATGTGCTATAATTTCTTTACTTTTTATAGTATAATAGTCAATTGCTTTTTCAATTTTATCGTTCATCTCTTTTTCGTATTATTGAATTAGACCTTTCATCTCTTTTCTGTATGAGGAAGCATTTTTACCAGTTATTTCTTTGAATAACTTATTAAAGTGTGAAAAGTTATTGAATCCACATTCATAACAAATATCTGTGATACTCATATTGCTTTCAGATAATAATTTTGTAGCATGAACCACCCTGTATTCGTTCACAAGTTTCGTAAATGTTTTTCCTGTTGCTTTTTTAAAATATCTGCAAAATGCTGGAACAGTCATTGTTGCTATACTAGCAATTTCATGTAAACTAATATGTTCTTTAAAATTAGTGTTAATGTATTTATAAATGATGTCTAGTTTTGCACTGTCTTGTAATTCTGTCTCTACTACGTAACCATCAACATTTAAAATTGTATAATCCTCTGTTTTGGAAAGTATGTTTAAAATTTCTAAAAAAACTAATAGTTTTTTAAACCCTTTTTTTTCTACAAGTTTTTCAATTTTAAACCCTATTTTATTTTTGGTTTCTACACCAAAAAGAATTCCTTTTTTAGAGCGTTCAAATAATTCCTTAATTTTTTTCATTTCAGGAATTTGAAAAAAGTCTTCACCTAAAAAATCTTCCTTGAATTGAATAAGTGTTTCAAAACCATTAGTTGTAAGACGGTCTGTAAAACCGTTGTGAGGAAGGTTTGGACCAATAAGAAGTAGTTGACTATTATTAAAATATGACAAGTGATTTCCTATATGCCTCTTCCCTTGTCCTTTATTAACATAAACCAATTCTAATTCTGGATGAAAATGCCAAGAAGCTTTATGAGTTTTTAAAAATTCAGTATGCTTTTTAACTAGTAACGAACTTCCAAAGCCTGGATCTACTTTTTCTAATATGGGTTTCTTTTTATTCATTTTCTACAAAATTAAGATTCAAGGCACATAGTTATATGAACAAAATTATCTAAAAACTACACTATTTTAACTTATTGGAAGATAAATACTCTATAATTAGATAATTTTGAATATAAATATACCAATATTGTTGTTTTTCAACAGGGAAAACGTTCGCAATTTTGCAATGTTATTATTATTAAAATATTTAATTATGAAAAAAGTTATTACAAAAAATTTATTAGTAGCGTTACTATTTGGAATGCTAGCTAGTTCTGTTGTTGGAAACAACTTTGGAAACATGAATAGAAAAACCCCGTTAATTTTTATAAAAAATACTACTGGAAAAATTATTTATGAAAAACCAGTGAATATTCAAAATAACAATATTCAAGATATTGATTTTAGCTATTTAAAAAACGGGTATTATACATTGGAAATAAATAAAGATTTTCAAATTGAAATAAAGCCATTTACAGTAATATCTGGTAAAGCAATTTTTCATCCCAAAGCTGAAAAAACAATTTTTAAACCGGTAATAAGGTCTAACAAAAACAAAATCTTAATTTCTAAATTAAATTTTGAGACTTGTTCAATGAAAGTAAATATCTATTATGAAGATGAATTAATTCTTTCAGATGATATTGAAAGTAAAAAATTAATTCAAAAAATTTACACACTCCATAAAAATAAAAAAGGTGACTATAAAATTGTTGCCAAAGTAAACGATCGTATTTATACTAGAAAAATTTCTCTTTAAAAGCGACCGTAATTTTGATTTGTTTAAAGCGAGCTTGTCATGGAGCTCGCTTTTTTATTTACCTGGAAATATAGCTTTTCTTTTTTCTAAGAAAGCAGAAGTTCCCTCCTTAAAGTCTTGAGTTCCAAAACAATTTCCGAACTCATGTATTTCAATATCATAGCCATTAACACCGTCCCTAAAATTAGCGTTAATTGCTCTAATGGCTGCACTTATAGCAACTGAAGAATTTCTCATTATTTTATCTGCTAGTTTTTCTACTAATGGCATTAACTCTTCTAATGTGCTTACATAATTTACCAACCCTGAGACCAATGCTTTATCTGCGGTTATCATTCCTGCTGTCATGATTAACTCCATAGCTTTCCCTTTACCTACTAGCTGAGGTAAGCGCTGGGTACCTCCATAGCCTGGAATTACACCCAAAGACACCTCGGGTAGCCCCATTTTTGCATTATCAGATGCAACTCTGAAATGACAAGCCATCGCAAGTTCTAAACCACCTCCTAATGCAAAACCATTAATTGCGGCTATAACAGGTTTAGAAAAGTTTTCAATTAAATTAAATAGTAGCTCTTGCCCTTTGGCTGCCAATTTCCCTCCATTATCAACTGTAAAATTTGCAAATTCAGAAATATCTGCTCCAGCTACAAATGCCTTTTCTCCACTTCCAGTTATAGCAATTACTTTTACAGAAATGTCGTTTTTTAAAATACTAAAAGCATCATGTAACTCTTCTATAGTTTGTTTATTAAGAGCATTTAACTTTTTAGGTCTGTTTATCGTAATAATTGCCAATCCTTCTTTTATTGAGCATAGAATATTTTCAAAATTCATCTTTTTATTAATTTAATTTATTAGGTAAAGTTACGGTAAATACTGTTCCTTCTCCTTCTACAGAGGTGAAGTTAATTGAACCATCATAAGCTTCAATAATATTTTTAATCATAGGAAGCCCAAGTCCCATCCCACTGGTTTTAGTTGTAAACTTAGGTTCAAAAATTAAGTGCTCAACTTCTTGTTTTATTCCTTTTCCATTATCTGAAACTTCAATAAATATTTTCTTGTTCTTTAGAAAAACTTTTACATCTATTAAAGGTTTTTGTTTTTCTTCAACTGCTTGTGTTGCATTTTTAACTAGATTCGTTACAATTCTAATTAATTGGGTTTTATCTAAATTTGCATAGATTTCTTTTTCCATTGGATGATACTCAACATAATCCTCGCTAAAAATATCTAGAGCCATTTTTACAACACCAATAATCTCTATTTTTTCTTTTCGTTGCTTTGGCATTTTTGCAAAATCAGAAAAAGCTTCTGCAATAGAACTCATCACATCTATTTGTTGAATTAATGTATTACTATATTCTTTTAATTTTACTTTAATATCAGGATCATTTATATCAAATCTTCTCTCAAAACTTTGAACAGAAAGTCTCATTGGTGTTAGCGGGTTTTTTATTTCATGAGCAACTTGTTTTGCCATCTCTCGCCAGGCTTGTTCACGCTCACTTGTGGCTAATTTTACGGCACTTTCTTCTAACTCATCTATCATATTATTATACCCTTCAACTAATATTCCAATTTCAGCACTGGCAGAACTTAATACAATTTTCTCATTTCGTTCATTTAATCTAGTGCGTTTCATTTTATCAGTGATACTCTTGATAGATCTAGTGATGTAGCTAGATAAAAAATAAGCCAACATGATGGCAATTAAAAACATAAAAAAGTATACAAGAATTAAACGTGTTAAGAATTCTTTTAACTCATATTCTTGAGTGGTGTTATCTTGATTGAACTCTAATTTTAATATCCCTATTCTATTAGAAATTGAGTCTAAAATATAGGTGTATGAAGTTTCAATTTTAATATTATTATTCTCTGTAATCTCAAAAACTCTGACTCCTTTACTCAAATTTAATTTTGAAACTTTTGAGGGCAATAAATCAGATGGAATTGAGTCTTTTAAACCAAAGGGCACCGAGGTTATTAAAAGCTTACCCTCCAAATCATACATGCTTATCTCCAAATTATGAATGTAAGCAATCTCATAAATAGCTTTCTGAAAAATACCTTGTAAGTTTTCTGTTGTTACAGAACTATTTGATCGTTGATATAATTGTATGTCAATTTCTTTTTTTAAACTTTCTTCTTTTCTGCCAAATCTGCTAACATTATAATCTGTAGTTTGTTTATTATACTGATAAATAGTAACACCAATAATAAGAACAGTTGCTAAAAAAATTAGCAAAATCATAGCAATAAAAATTCTTATTCTTAATGATATGTTATTAAAGTATTTCAACATTTATGTTTTTAAAATAGGTAAGCATTATCTTCAAAAGTTCATTCCAAAAATTAACTCATATTTGACAAACAAGATACGTAAAGTAAGAGCAGAAAAAAAGCTGATGTAAAAAAATCACAACAGCTTGATAAAATTGTATTTGTAACATGTTACTACCCTACAATATTGATAATCTTCCCTGGAACTATAATTATTTTCTTTGGAACTCTTCCTGCTAATTGAGCTTGTGTTTTTTGATGTGCCAAAACTACTTTTTCAATGTTATCTTTAGTCATATCTAGTGGTAACTCCATTGTAAATCTCATTTTCCCGTTGAAAGACACTGGATAATTTTTTGAACTTTCTATCAAATATTGTGGCTCAAATATTGGAAAAGGAGCTGTAGAAATAGACTCAGTATTTCCTAATTTCTCCCATAATTCCTCTGCTATATGAGGTGCGTAAGGAGAAATTAAAATTAGTAAGGGTTCTAAAATAGCACGTTTATTACATTTCTGAGTAATTAACTCATTCACAGCAATCATAAATGTAGAAACTGAGGTATTAAAAGAAAAATTCTCAATATCTTCCTCTACTTTTTTAATCGTTTTATGTAATGTCTTTAATTCTTCTGCTGTTGCTACTGAATCTGAAATAGATAATTCTTCTCCGTTGTAAAACAACTTCCATAGTTTCTTTAAGAAAGAATGTACTCCCGAAATACCAGATGTTTTCCAGGGTTTAGCTTGTTCTAATGGCCCTAAAAACATTTCAAATAAACGCAAGCTATCTGCTCCATACTCTACGCAAATATTATCTGGATTAACCACATTATATTTGGATTTAGACATCTTCTCTACTTCTCTAGAAACTTTAAAAATTCCATTATCCTCATATACAAATTTGGCATCTTTAAAATCTTCTCTCCAACTTTTAAAAGCTTCAATATCTAATTCATCAGAAGTATTTACAAGAGAAACATCAACATGAATCAATTGCCCTATTTTACCCTCTAATAATCCTTTAGAATAAAATCTGTTAGTTCCATCCTCTCTAAAAATAAAAGCAGAGGTCCCTAAGATCATTCCTTGATTAATCAGTTTTTTAGCAAACTCATCCTCAGGAACTAAGCCTCTATCAAACATGAATTTTTGCCAAAAACGAGCATATAATAAATGCCCTGTTGCATGTTCAGACCCTCCAATATATAGGTCTACTTCTTTCCAATAATTCAGCGATTCTTTCGAAGCAAATTCAGTCTCATTATGCGGATCCATATAACGATTAAAATAATATGAACTTCCTGCCCAACCTGGCATGGTATTTAATTCTAAAGGCCATACGCTTGTATTATTTATCTCACCATTACTAACAACTTTATTGTTAACTGAGTCCCAAGCCCATGTATCTGCATTTCCTAAGGGTGGCTGACCATCTTCAGTAGGTAAGTATTTTTCAACTTCTGGCAACACAATTGGTAAGTGTATTTCATCAATCATTTGAGGCATTCCATCTACATAGTAAACCGGAAAAGGCTCTCCCCAATATCGTTGTCTGCTAAAAACAGCATCTCGTAAACGGTAGTTTACTTTTCCATGGCCAATTTCTTGTTTCTCTAGCTCATAAATAGATAATTTTAATGCTTTCTTATAAGATAGTCCGCTTAAAAAGTCAGAGTTAGCAATAATAGTTCCTTCTTTATCTGTATGGGCTTGCTCAGAAATATCTACTCCTTCAAAAATATTTGGGATTGGAATTTTAAAGTGTTTAGCAAAATCATAATCTCTTTGATCTCCACACGGAACTGCCATAACAGCTCCTGTACCATAACCTGCTAAAACATAATCTCCAATCCATATTTGAACTTTTTCTCCTGAGAATGGATGAATTGCATATGCCCCAGTAAAAACTCCTGAAATAGTTTTTACATCTGCCATTCTCTCTCTTTCAGAACGTTTAGCTGTAGCTTTTATGTAATTTTGAACTGCATTTTTTTGTGTTTCTGTTGTAATTTTAGAAACCAAATCATGCTCAGGAGCCAAGGTCATAAAAGAGACCCCAAAAATAGTGTCTGGTCTGGTTGTAAAAACATCAATTATTTCATCATGACTGTCTATCTTAAAAGAAACCATTGCTCCTTGAGAACGACCAATCCAATTGGTTTGAGAATCTTTTAAAGGCTGCGGCCAATCTATAGATTTTAGCCCATCTAATAATCGTTGTGCATAGGCTGAAATCCGCATAGACCATTGAGTCATTTTTTTTCTGACTACAGGAAAACCTCCACGCTCTGAAACTCCATTAACAATTTCATCGTTAGCCAATACAGTTCCTAATTCTGGACACCAATTTACTTCTGTATCTGATAAAAATGTTAATCTATATTGTAATACTATTTCTTCTTGTTCTTTTTTTGAGAATGCTTCCCATTGAACAGAGGTAAACTCTTGAATCTCGTCATCACAGGATGCATTTACAGAAATATTCCCCTCTTTTTCAAAAATGGAAATTAACGTGGAAATATCTTCTGCTTTATCGGAATCTAAATTATACCAAGAATTAAATAGTTGAATGAAAATCCATTGTGTCCATTTGTAATAGGCTGGATTTGAAGTTCGCACCTCACGAGACCAATCAAATGAAAATCCTATTTGATCTAGTTGACGACGGTATGTTTTAATATTTTCTTCTGTAGTTTTAGCTGGGTGTTGCCCAGTTTGAATAGCATATTGTTCTGCTGGTAATCCAAAAGAATCATACCCTTGAGGATGCAATACATTGAATCCTTTGTGGCGCTTATAACGTGCATAAATATCTGACGCTATATACCCTAATGGATGACCTACATGTAATCCTGCACCTGAAGGATAAGGAAACATATCCAAAACATAATATTTGGGTTTATCAGAAGCATTATTAGCTTTAAAAGTTTCATTTTTAGCCCAATAATCTTGCCACTTATCTTCTATTTCTTTGAAATTGTATTGCATGAAATGTTCATCTTAAAAGTGGTCAAATTTACACTTATTCTAGCAAAGTATAAAGTCTATATCATAATAAGAGAGACCTTCATAATTAATAGTATTCTTTAAATAAGCTGAAAATTAAAAAAACCCATCATAATGACAACATAAGTTGAGCATTATGATGGGTTTTTATTTTAAAACTATTATTTTTTATTGAACAGGAATACTTATTAGAGTAGTACCCCAGCCCATGTTTATAGTCATGTCTTCATCAATTGCTATAGAAAAAACATCCAAATTTTTCTCTGTTTGTTTAACAGGAATAGTTACTTTGGCTACATCATTTTCATCTTTGTGGAAATAGACTCCCCATACATTTAACTGACTACTTAGCGCTACAGTCCAAGTAGCTTTTCCTGGAACAGCATACATCGTGTACGTACCTGCTTTTACGGCGGTACCTCCAAAAATTACATCCTTGTAAAAAGTAACTTCAGTTGCTTCGTTAGCTCCTGTTCTCCACTTTTTACCGAGAGGAGCTAGCTTTTCAAGAGATCTCCCTTTTAATTGAGGTCTACTATATATTATCTTAATTACTTTCTTTGAAACTCTATAATTACTAGGAAATGACGCAATATCCATTGGGCTTTTGTCTAAACCTTTAAAATTCTGTGCAATAACTTGATTTGAGAAACCTATTGTAAGAGCAAATACGGCTACTAATAAAATTATTTTTTTCATGATATATTATTTATTATTTAGAATGAATATTTATTTTGTTGTTTGTCAGTAAAGGGTTACAATACTTACAGCTAAAAAGAAAAAAAGTTTTTTTTAACAACTACAATCTTTATTGCAACTTGAAGAGTTTTTTTTAATGAACATTTTTCTCACTAAAAAAACAACTGATATTATAAGGATCCCATAGGTTATTACTTCTTGCATTAGCTTAATATTTGATAAACTATAAAAGAACAAATATACGCTAAAGTACCCATTCCAAATAGCTGAATCAGTGGCCATTTCCAACTTTTAGTTTCTCTTTTAACTATGGCTAACGTTGCCATACATTGCATTGCAAATGCATAAAAAACAAGTAAAGACATCCCTACAGGAAAATTAAATCGTCTAGTTCCTGTATCAGGATTTATTTCAGAGGCCATTCGTTGCTTAATTGTGGTGATATCTTCGTCATCACTTTCAACTGAATAAATAGTTGCTAAAGTTCCCACAAAAACCTCTCTTGCAGCAAAAGAACTAATTAATGCAATCCCAATTTTCCAATCATAGCCCAACGGTTTAATAACAGGCTCAATACTTTTACCCATGATGCCGATATAAGAATTCTCTAGTTTAGAGGAAGCTATCATTTTATTAATTTTATGCTGAGAAAGTTGTTGATGAACCACATTTTCTGTGATATTTTTTTCTACATCTTTATATGATTGTGGTCCATTAGAGGCTAAAAACCAAAGAACAACTGAAATAGATAATATTATTTTTCCTGCACCGAAAATAAATGCTTTGGTTTTTTCAACAACATCAATAAATACATTTTTAAATGAAGGCAGTTTATAATCGGGCATTTCAACAACAAAGAAAGAAGTACCTTTTACATTTAATGTTTTATGTAAAATAATTGCGGCTATAATTGCTGTAGCAAATCCAAGAATATACAAACTTAACAAGGTGAGACCTTGTAGATTTAAGACCCCAAATACTTTTTGATCAGGAATAATCAACGCAATAATGATTGCGTAGACAGGTAAACGGGCAGAACAAGTAGTAAATGGTGTTACCAAAATAGTAATAAGTCGTTCTTTCCATCCAGAAATATTTCTAGTAGCCATGACAGCAGGAATGGCGCAAGCTGTTCCAGAAATAAGCGGAATTACACTTTTACCACTCATTCCAAATCGTCTCATAATTTTATCCATTAAAAAAACAACTCTACTCATGTAACCCGTTTCTTCCAATAGTGAAATAAATAGAAATAAAATGGCAATTTGCGGAATAAAAATAATGATTCCGCCTATTCCTGGGATAATCCCTTCAGAGATTAAACTGGTTAAAACACCTTCGGGAAGGTTTTTATCTACATAAGAGCTAAGATTTGCAAATCCGGCATCTATAAGATCCATTGGTAGGCTTGCCCAATCAAATATAGATTGAAAAATAACCAAAAGGACAGCAAAAAATAATATGTAGCCAAAAATTTTATGGGTGAAAATTTTATCTAAAATTGATCTTAAGTCTGATGCCTTAGAACGATCAACCAAATAGGTGTTTTTTAAGATTTCATTAATTTTTTGATACCTAAAAATTGTTTCTTTGTGCTGATATTTTTTTAAGTTTTTTGAATTGTTTTTAAAATTTAACAGTGCGCTTTTTTCCTCTCTAGAAATTGTGTCAGGAAAACTATTATGAGTAATCATTAACCAAAGCTCATAAATTGAATATTTAGGATTTATCTCCTTGAGTCTATCAAAATATGCAGGATCAATTCTATTATTTACATTACACAATGGAAATGCTTTTGCGCTATGATAGGTATTAACAATAGCCTTCTTAAGTTCATCTATCCCTTTTTCTTTTCTTACACTTAATAAAACGACGTCATTTCCTAATTCTTTTTCCAATAACTTAATGTCGAGTGTAATTCCTTTTCTTTCCATTTGATCAGCCATGTTAATTGCTAATACTGTTGGAATTTCTAAATCTTTAATTTGAGAAAAAAGCAATAAATTTCTTTTTAAATTATCGATATCTGCAACTACAACTATTACGTCTGATTTTTTTTCTGATTTAGAATTTAATAATGTTTTTAAAACTATAGACTCGTCTAAAGAAGTTGGATTTATACTGTATGTCCCAGGTAAGTCAGTGATAATAGCTTTAAGATTCTTCTGAAGTTTACTAGACCCTTCTTTTTTGTCAACAGTTACTCCAGGGTAATTACCTACTTTCTGATTTAAACCAGTTAATTCGTTAAATAATGATGTTTTCCCTGTATTTGGATTACCAATTAAAGCAACATTAATGATTTTTTTATGACTCATTATTTAGCTTTAATAATTTGAATTTTTGCGGCAGTCTCTTTTCTTATGGCTAAATGACTTCCATTAACACAGATATACAATGGATCATTGAGTGGAGCGATTTGAATTAATTCAACTTCTGCTCCGGGCAAACAACCCATTTCCAATAATTTAAGAGGAATTTCATTGAGAGATTCTTCAGATATATAGGCTAATTCACCAATGTGTAGAGATGCTATTGTAGTCACTTAAATATAGATTCCCGCTTATGCGGGAACGAAATTAACAACAAAGATACTAAACTGGAATGATTCTAAACAAGTTATTTTAATCGTATTCTCGCTTTAAAATGATTAAGTCTTTTTTTATCTTATTCATATCTTTTTTTTCTGTTCCATCATAAAACCCTCTAATGCGTCTTTCTTTGTCTATCAGCACAAATTGTTCTGTATGAATAAAATCATTTTCATCTCCATTTCCTTCATCCAAAACTGCAAAATAATTTTTACGAGCTAAATCATAGATGTGCTTTTTAGGGGCAGTTGTTATGTTCCATTTGCCGTCAATTACTCCTTTGTTAATTGCGTATTCTTTAAGAACAGGCACACTGTCTATGATTGGTGTTACAGAATGAGATAAAAACATAATGTCATCATCGTTTTTATAATATTCTTGTAATTCACTCATATTGTAAGCCATGGAAATACATATTGTTTGACAACGTGTAAAGAAAAAATCTGCGATATAAATTTTATTTTCGTAGGTTTTATTGGTGATTTTCTCTCCATTTTGATTTGTTAATTCAAAATCTGATATCGTATGATTTTTTTTTAAATTTTTTACCGAAATATCAACTAATCTAGGATTTATATCTATAGGATTATAAATTTTTAATCGTTCATCTTGAGACATTAATTGGTAAAAAACTGTGACTCCAATAATAGAGAATACTATTAAAAAAAGAAGTGTAGGAATTGATTTTTTAAAAAAGCCTAAATCCATAATATATCTTATATGTTACAAATTTAATACATAAAAATACGTACAACAACTATTTTTGATCATCATGCACTATAAATGTTTGTTAAATAAAAATACCAACTTAAAACAATCTTTTACAACTCTATTGAAAAGTGTACATTTGTGCCTTTAAAAACTGAAGATCTAACGTAGATGGAAATATTAATAAAAGCTTCGCAATTTATACTAAGCTTATCATTACTAATTGTGTTGCATGAATTAGGGCATTTTATCCCTGCTAAATTATTCAAAACAAGAGTAGAAAAATTTTATTTATTTTTTGATTATAAATTTTCTATTTTCAAAAAGAAGATAGGAGAAACTGTTTATGGAATCGGGTGGATTCCTTTAGGAGGATATGTGAAAATATCTGGAATGATTGATGAAAGTATGGACACTAAACAACTCCAAGAAGAACCTAAGCCCTGGGAGTTTAGATCTAAACCAGCATGGCAACGCTTAATTATCATGTTGGGTGGAGTTTTTGTGAATTTTATATTAGGTATTTTTATTTACATTATGTTGATGTATTCTTATGGTGAAAAATACCTCCCCAATGAAAACGTAACTGACGGTGTGTGGGTTCAAGACTCATTAGCGGTAAGTCTAGGTTTACAAAATGGAGATAAAATTCTACGTGTTGATGGGGAAGAAATAAAAAAATTCTCAGACATTACTATTGAATTTATAAATGGTAATACTTATACCATAGAAAGAAATGGTCTTATCATTGAAAAAGAATTACCTATAGATTTTATTGATAAATTAATAAGCAGAGGTAAAAATGCAGGAATGATTGTTAGACCTAGAAGTCCTTTTATTTTTAATAAATTTCAAGAAAATTCACCAAATGTAAATTCAGAATTATTAGATAAGGATATTGTCATAGCAATTAATGGACAGCCCTTAAAATACCAAGATGAAGTTCAAGATATTTTACAACAAAACAAAGGGGAAGAGATTTCTTTAACAGTAAAAAGAGGTACAGAAAATAAAACATTTAATGTAGCAGTAAGTAATAAAGGAACCTTAGGAGTAATCATTTACGGCATGGGCTTTTCTGACTTAGAAAAATTAGGATACTATAATTTAGCTGATGTCAACTACTCTTTTGCAGCAGCAATCCCGGCAGGAATTAATAAGTCTTATGAGACGCTAACCAATTACGTAAAACAGCTTAAAAAAATCTTTAATCCAAGCACAGGAGCCTACAAAGGGTTGGGTGGTTTTATTTCAATTGGAAGTATTTTCCCATCTACATGGAGTGCTGAAAGTTTTTGGAATATTACTGCTTTTCTCTCCATTATGTTAGGTTTTATGAACCTGCTACCCATTCCGGCGTTAGATGGAGGGCATGTAGTATTTACCCTTTGGGAAATGATTACAGGGAAAAAACCTAGTGATAAATTTTTAGAATATGCTCAAGTAACTGGTTTTATTTTGTTAATCGCCTTATTACTTTTTGCAAACGGGAATGATGTTTTTAGACTTTTTCAATAAAAATTTAAATTTAAAAACCAGCTTTTAGCTGGTTTTTTTATAGAACAAGGTCTTTTAATTCTTAAGAAAGTATTTTAGTAACATAATATTCAAAATACAACACATAGTAACCTTTGCATCAATATGCGTTTTGAATAAGAAATATGTTTAGGTAATTATTTTCTTTTTCTTCCTCTGAAAACAGAAGAGCATAAGAACATTTTTTTAAAACGCATAGCGTAAACCTAATAAAATATTACTAGGAGGCATCGGTACGAATCCAGATTCTATATAATCAGCATTAAAAATATTGTTAGCAGTTAAGGTAACCGTAAATTTATTAAAATCTACAATTAAAGAAGCATCCCAAACATTATAGCTTGTCCCTACAGTTCTCTCTGCGTGTTTAAAAATTATATTTTGGCGCACATTCTTAAACAATTGAGATGTAAAACGAGAAATAAATTGATGCTTTAAAGTGTTTAAAGAATACCGTGACAAGTCTTTATTTTGATCTAAAATATCATCATTTAAATATGTATACCCAAAAGTTATTATTTGATTGTATTTACTCATTTTAAATTTATAGACACTTTCAAACTCAATCCCTTGAGTACTTACTTCTGCAATATTGGTTGCTGTAAAAATACTAGCGTCAGTATTTGGTCTTACATAATCTATTAAATCTTCTGAATCTCTGTTAAATAGGGCTAGAGATCCTGAAAATTTGATATCACTATACTTTACTCCTATTTCTTGAGCAAGTGCTTTTTCTGGTTCTAAATTTGGATTTCCTGAAGTTGCAGGATCACTGTAGTATAAATCGGTAAAAGTGGGTGCTCTAAAAGTGTAACCAACATTTCCGTATAATCTTACTTTGTCAGTAACCTGAACCCCAAGATCTAAACCTGGAAAAGCGTTAAATTTAAAGTCCGAAAAATACGTTGCAGCTACACCTGGAGTAATATCAAAAGAACCCAATTTAAAACGGTGCTCTAAGAATAAGTTTGCCATAGTTCTAGCTCTTTCACCTAGATTGTTGCTTTGTATAGAAAATCTTGAAAAATCAACTCCAAAACCAGTAATTCCAAAATCTGATGTATAAGAAGCATTTGTTTCAACCCCTATTTTATTTGTAATATGGAAGTTTCTATAAAATCCTGAATCATCTCTTCTTAAAAGAAACATGTCTTGTCCTCTTCTCCAATAAATCCTTGGTGTTACTCTAAATTTATCAGATTTAAAAGTAGTAGAAACTCCTAGTAAACTATTTTGAGTTTCTTCATACTCGTTAAAAGTTACATTCGTTGTGTAAAAATTCTCTGCTCCAAACTTCTTATCAAAAAAAGTAGCAATAACTTCTATGGGTTGGTTCTTTTTATTAAAGATTCCCTTTAAAAAATAATTTTGATTTTTATAATCAGAATTATTACGATATCCGTCAGAATTAAGTGCACCAACATGAGCAATAATCGATGAATTTTCAGTCTCTTTTCCTAAGGTTGCAGAACCATTAAATTGTCCAAAAGATCCTGCTTCTAGGTTTAAAGAAACTTTATTTTTTAATCTCTTTTTAGTTACAATATTAATAGCCCCCGTAAATGCATTTTGTCCAAAAATTCTTGCTGCAGGTCCTTTAATAATTTCAATTCTTTCAATTACTTCAATTGGTAATAAAGCATTCATGGTATGATGTCCAGTTTGTGCATCGTCCATTTTAATTCCATCAATCAGAAGTAACGTTTGGTCAAATCCTCCTCCTCTTATGTATAGGTCAGATTGTCCTCCTCCGGTTCCTCTTCTTCTAATATCTACTCCAGCAACTTGTTGTAATAAGTCTGCCACATTAGTTGCAGCACTGTTTTTAATGTCTTTTGCTGTTATAATGTTTATTGTACGAGAATTTTTCTTAAATGGTATACTAATTCTTGTAGAATTAATAATTATAGAATCTAATTCCTGACCTTTTTCTTGTGCAAAAGACTGTATCGAAATACATAGAACTAAAAACAAATTGATCTCTTTACTTAAATTCATATTTATTAGTTTAAGGCTGTAAAAGTATAGAAACCCCTCAGAAATTCCTAATCAATATGATGTCATTAATTCAATAAAAATAAGTTACAAAATTTGATATCTTTACAGCATGAGAATAACAAAAAACAATTCTTCAAGCTTAAAAACTCACTGGGATTATTTAACAAAAGAGTTGACTCAACAATTTTCTGATGGAGATGTCCTTAACCTAGATAGTATCATTTATTTAATAGGTGTTCAAGAATTGGGTCAAGGGAAAAAAGCATTTAAAAAAGATGAAAAAATTAATTTAATGCATATTGCCATTTGTAAATTATTAGAACCTTATGGCTACTATGAGTTTGATTTCTTTGACAAAGATGGCTGGCCTCATTACAAGATAGTAACAGATCTTCCAAACTTAAAACCAGGTGAACAAGCTGTTTTAATGAAAGAAGCGATCATACATTATTTTGAAGATCTAAATTTTTTTAAGTAACACTTAATTTTCTAATCATGACAGAAAATACTCTTGGAAACCATCTTTTTACATAAACCCCCAATTTTTCTTTAAAGCCAGCAATGTAGGCTTCTTCTTTTTTACTATCAATTGCTTTTGCCATTAATTTAGCAAATCTTTCAGGTGAAATTCCATTGGCAGTAGCTACATCCATTTTTTGTTGAGAGGTTCCGTCACCTGTGAGAGCATTCATTGATATATTAGTAGAAACAAAACCAGGACAAATTAAAGTCACAGCTATATTATAATCATGTAACTCTGCTCGCAAGCTATCAAAAAAACCATGTAAAGCATGCTTTGAAGCAGCGTAAGTTGATCTTAGCGGAGAGCCTATTAATCCAACTATACTTGTAGTTACTACAATCTGCCCCTTTTGATTATCTATAAAATGAGGTAGTATCGTTTTGGTTAATGCTACTGTACCTGTATAATTAATTTCCATGATTTTTTTATCTACTGAAATCTGCGTTTCTGTTGCTAATGAGCGCTGACTAATACCTCCGTTATTTACAAGAATATCAATTCTTCCAAATACATTTATTGCTCGTTGTGTAATTTCACTAAACGTTGAGTGTTTTTCTAAATGTAAAGGAATAATCCAAACATTTTTTGGGTTTTTACATAATTCCCTTACCATTTCTAGTGAATTTTTATCCCTTGCCGATATAATTAATAATGCATTTTGATAGGATAACTCTTGAGCAAGCGCTTTTCCTATTCCTGAGGAAGCTCCCGTAATCCAAATGACTTTATTATGAAAACTCATGATTAATTTATTTAATCCTAAAGTACAGATTTTCTCTAAGATACAGTAATTTTGAATTCATCTTAGAAAATTAAAACTAATTATCATGAAAAGACTTATCGTTTTGTTCTTATTTGTTAGCGCTACACTAAGTGCTCAATATTCAATTAACGGAATAATGAGCCCAATGGAGGGTTATAAGTGGATTTTATTATATAAAATCGAGGGCTCTAAGCAACTTTTCATAAAAAACACTCAAGTTAAAAAAGATGGTGAAAAAGGAGTTTTTAAACTTTCACTTCCAGCTGACTCAGAAATTGGGTTCTACAGAATAAAATATAGTATGAAAAAACATGAATTCATCGACTTTTTATTCAATAAAGAAAATATTGACTTTGAATTCAACCCTAAAAATGCAGAAAATTCAATTGTTTTTAATACATCAGAAGAGAATAAAATTTATACTTCTTTTAAAGAAAAAATATTTAATGCACAATACACCCTTGACTCTATTCAAAGTGAATACTTTAGAAATCCCACGTCAAAAATTAAAGGAAAGTATAGAAATAGTCTAAAAAGTATTCAAAAAATTGAGGCGAAATACAGACAAGATTCTCAAAACAAAATAGCACATCATTTTATCAAAGCGTCTCTAAGATATAATAATCCTGAAATTACAGAAAATCCTGTTAAGTATATCAATAATACTTTGTCACATTTTTTTGATAATATCGACTTTTCAAATAGTATTCTTTATAATTCTTCTTTTTTGTTTGATAAAGTTTCTGAATACGTGTTTTCTCTAAATTATGCTGCTGATCCAAATCAAAAACAAGAAGTTTACAAAAAAGCTGTTCAAGTTGTTATTGAAAAGATAAAGCCTATTTCTTTTAAAGCCGATATCATAAATTATTTAATTTCAAAATTCGCTGAAACTAAAAACGCTGTTCTGGTAGATTATATATTTGCTAATTATTTTGAAAAATTACCTCAACAATATCAGAATTTAGATTTTAAGAATAAAATATTAGCCCAATTAAGAGTTGCTATTGGGAGGGTTGCTCCAGATTTTTCCTGGACTGAAAAAGGAAAAAATCTTAGTCTATCTGAGTTAAAAGACGGACTAAGTTACCTAATCATTTTTTACAGTACAGAATGTTCACATTGTTTGAGAGAAGTTCCAACAGTTTATGAATTTATGAAAGGTATGAATAATACAAAAGTGATTGCTTTTGCTATGGAAACTTCAGAAAAAACATGGATAAATTATCAATTTACTATGCCGAGATGGCATCATGTTCTGGGATTAAAAAAATGGCAAAACACAACTGCCAGAACCTACTTAGTTAACTCTACTCCTACCTATTTTCTATTGGGTATGGACAAAAAAATTATTTCAATACCAGAAAATATAGATGAATTAAAAATGCTATTGAAAGAATTAAATTAAAAATATAAGAAAGCGTCTTTAATGTGATTTATATCAAATTCCTCCTTAATTTTAATAATTGCTATAATATCAAATCTCACCTCTATATCTAGATTTTTCATAAGAACATATTCGTTCATAGCTAATACCATTAATTTAATTTTTTTAGAATTCACGAAATCTTGCGGTTTTCCAAAATCTTTTGATGACCTTGTCTTAACTTCAACAGAAATGATTGTTTGTTGCTTACTAGCTATAATATCTATTTCTGCTTTTTGAAATCTCCAATTTCTTTCTTCAATTTTATACCCTTCTTTTGTTAAATAATCTACTGCTAATTGTTCGCCTTTTTTTCCTAATTCATAATGTTCTGACATTTTACTAAAATACAAAACCATTTATTACTTAATTTTGTTTAAAAATTTTTAAATGTCCCAAACTACTTTAATATCTTTTTTTCAGTATGCAGGAATAAAAAACAAATGGCATGCTTTTGGAAGAATGGGACGATCTCCGATAATCCAAAAAAACACCAATGGACTTTCGTTTTTTAAACCACTTGGAACTGGAAGTGGAAATGGTTTTTCTATAAAACCAGATTTTTCCACCTTTGGATTTATAGCTGTTTTTGCGTCAGAGAAATTAGCAAAAGAATTTATAGACAACAATATTATAAAAGAATATACCAAAACAGCTATGTCCTACAGCCATGTATTAATGCACACAATAAAAAGTCATGGGAAATGGAGTAAGCAAAATCCGTTTGAAGCTTCTGTAGCTTTTGACAAAACTAAACCTTTAGCAGTTATTACTAGAGCAACAATAAAACCTTTGTTAGCATATCAATTTTGGAAAAATGTTCCAACAGTTTCAAAATCTATGGATAATTACGAGGAATTAATTTTCTCAAAGGGAATTGGTGAATTCCCTTTATTAATGCAAGCCACTTTTTCTCTTTGGTCTAATGCCGAGGCTATGATGAATTATGCATATAAAAACCCAAAACATGCAGAAATGGTAAAGAAAACAAGAGAGTTAAATTGGTACTCTGAAGAGTTATTTGCAAGGTTTCAACCTTTCTATCAAGAAGGGAGTCTAATCCCCAGGATTCTTTAGTTTTTTAATATAAATTTTTGCTTCTTTCATCACTTTTGGTGCTAAAATAATTGTTGCCAACATGGTTGGAATGGCCATCAATGCAAAAGCGCTGTCTATTAAATTAATCATCGTATCTAAACTAGCTGTTGCTCCTAATAAAATACTAGCTATAAATAAATAATTATACAGATGTTTATATTTAGAACCTACTAAAAATGATAAAGACTTTGTTCCATAGTATGAATACGAAAACAATGATGAAATACTAAAAATTGCAACACAAATCATTAGCAAATATTTACCAATTCCTGGCATCGCATTACCAAAAGCAGAAGCTGTTAAACTTACTCCGTTGGTATCACTACTTTGCCAAACACCTGTAACTAATATGGCTAATGCAGTTAGTGTACATACTATGATTGTATCAATAAATGGCCCTAACATAGCCACTAACCCTTCTCTAATTGGTTCATCTGTTTTTGCTGCTCCATGAGCCATTGGTGCTGTTCCTACTCCTGCTTCATTAGAAAATGCCCCACGTTTTATCCCTAAAATGATTAGGGCACCAACAACACCTCCCATAACAGATTCTTCATTTATAAAATCTGCAGAAAATGCATCTGTGAATATCATTAAAAAATATTTAGGAACTACATCAATATTTACAATTAATATAATGATAACCAAGATAAAATAAAGGGTTACCATAGATGGGACAAGTCTAGCAGTAACCATCCCAATTCTCTTTAACCCACCTAAAACAACAATAGAGGTAATTAAGACAAGAAAAAATCCGATTCCTAAATTAGTATAGTCGGTTACTTCTACACCATTTGGTTTTAATAAGATATCATTTAATGCCTGTGTTAATTGATTTACATTAAAAACAGGTAATGCTCCTATCATTGCACAAGAGCTAAAAAAAATTGCTAAAGGTTTCCATTTACTGCCAAGACCCTTAATGATAAAATACATGGGACCACCTTGTAATACTCCATCGGAATCTTTTCCTCTAAACATAATTGCTAGAGATGAAGTAAAAAATTTTGTTGACATTCCAACTACAGCACTAATCCACATCCAAAAAATTGCTCCTGGGCCACCCATGGCTATGGCCACTGCAACTCCAGAAATATTCCCCATCCCTACAGTTGCTGAAAGTGCAGTTGTTAACGCTTGAAAATGACTTATTTGCCCTGGATCATTAGGATCATCATACTTACCTCGTAATACTTGTATGGCATGCCAAAAATATCTGAAAGGCAAAAATCTAGAAAGTACGAGAAGGTAAATTCCTCCACCTATTAATAACAATAACAAAGGATACCCCCATATAAAAGAGGCAAAAGCAGCAATACTATCTTCTATAGATTTCATTTAAATATAACTTCAGAAATGGTTGGTTTAACATTCAACTTCATAGATTTTCCAAATATAAGAGCTCTGTTATCTGTTTCATGACCAGCAGGAAAATTAAATAATACTGGAAAATCAAACTCAGAAACTACATCTAAAACAAGGTCTTCAATTGAACCTCCCCAAACTGTCGTATTTTTTTTAATATTACTTATATCACCAATAATTAACCCTTTACAACTGTTAAAATACCCTGCTCTTTTTAAACCTCGTAGCATTCTATCTATATGATATTTGTATTCGCCAATTTCTTCAATAAATAAAATATGGCCATCGGTATTTAATTGGCTTACACTACCCAACATATTTTGTAAAATACTTAAATTTCCTCCTACCAATATTCCTTCTGATTCCCCTATTTTATTGTATCCAGATGAACTTATTTTATAACTCAACTCTTCACCGAATAAGGCTTTTCTAAAAGTTTCAATACTTTGTTTAGTTTCTTTTGAATCAAATAATAGACTCGTTGCCATCATTGCATGAATAGTTTGAAAACCAAGATTATAAATATGACTGTGAAATGCTGTTATATCAGAATAACCCACAATCCATTTTGGAGATGCCTTAAACTTTTTGTAATCTAACTTATCTAAAATACGGCCACTACCATAACCTCCTCTTGCACACCAAATTGCTTTTATGCTTGGGTTATCTAGTGCTTTCTGAAAATCACTTGCACGTTCTTCATCTGTTCCTGCAAAATGATTATTTTGATTAAAAATATGATCACCTATAAAAACTTTTAATCCCCAGCTTTCTGCTAATTTTTTAGCTTCATCTATAATTTCATTTCTATTTATTAGTATTCCAGCAGAAGCAACAATCATTATACTGTCACCTTTTTTAAGATACTTCGGTTGGATTAAGTCCATGGTTTTTGAAATTGAATCAATCCTTGTTTGTCCAAAAGACAAAAAAGAAACAAGAGATAAAACTACGAATATGTATTTAATTCGCCTCTTCATATAAATCATTTTTGTAAATGTATCTAAATTCATTGGGCTTTCAAAAATATGTTCAACTTGCTTTTTGTACTTTTGTAACTCAAAAAAATACTTCAAAATAATATTCATGAATTCTTCTAAAAGATATATTGTTACTGCAGCTTTACCTTACACAAATGGACCAATTCATATCGGTCATTTAGCAGGTGTATATGTTCCTGCAGATATTTATGCTAGATATTTACGATTAACTGGAAATGACGTTGCATATATATGTGGAAGTGATGAACATGGGGTTGCCATCCCAATGAGGGCTAAAAAAGAAGGTGTTTCTCCTCAAGATATCATCGATAAATATCATGCAATTATTAAGCAATCCTTTATAGATTTTGGAATTTCTTTTGATAATTACTCAAGAACATCCTCTGAAATTCACCATAAGACTGCCTCCGATTTTTTTATAGACTTACATAAAAAAGAGGCCTTTATTGAGGAAGTTACTGAACAATTGTACGATGCTGAAGCTAATCAGTTTTTAGCAGATCGTTTTGTTGTTGGAACCTGCCCAAAATGTGGGTTTGAAGAAAGTTATGGAGATCAATGCGAACAATGTGGAACTAGTCATAACGGAACTGATTTAATAAATCCAACCTCGGCAATAACAGGAAATGTTCCTACAGTTAAAAAAACTAAGCATTGGTTTTTACCTTTAGATAAACACGAATCTTTTTTGCGAGAGTGGATTTTAGAAGGACATAAAAATGATTGGAAATCTAATGTTTTAGGTCAAGTAAAGTCTTGGGTAGATGATGGCCTTAGGCCAAGAGCAGTAACTAGAGATTTAGAATGGGGAATTCCTGTTCCTATTAAAGGAGCTGAAGGAAAGGTATTATATGTTTGGTTTGATGCACCAATTGGCTACATCTCTTCAACTAAAGAATGGGCAAAAAAAGAAGGTAAAAACTGGGAAGATTATTGGAAAGATGACAATACAAAGTTGGTTCATTTTATAGGAAAAGACAACATTGTTTTTCATTGTATTATTTTTCCAAGTATGCTAAAAGCACATGGAGGATATATTTTGCCTGAAAATGTTCCAGCTAATGAATTTTTAAATTTAGAAGGGAATAAATTATCAACCTCAAAAAATTGGGCTGTTTGGTTACACGAGTATTTAGAGGAATTTCCAAATCAGCAGGATGTTTTACGCTATACTTTAACAGCAAATGCTCCTGAAAATAAGGATAATGATTTTACGTGGAAAGATTTCCAAGCAAAAAATAATAATGAATTGGTAGCTATTTTTGGAAACTTTATTAACCGTGTAGTTGTTTTAACAAATAAATATTACAATGGTCAAGTACCTATCCCAAACGAACTTTCAGAGATTGATGAAGACACCCTAGATGCCATTAAGGAATTTCCAGGCAGTATTGGGAAGTCTATTCAACGGTATCGATTTAGAGAAGCATCCCAAGAGTTAATAAATCTTGCAAGGTTAGGAAATAAATACTTAGCAGATGAAGAGCCTTGGAAAGTGATTAAATTAGACGAGGAGCGAGTAAAAACTATCATGTATGTTGCTATTCAAATAGCTACTGCCTTGGCAGTAATTTCTGAACCTTTTTTACCTTTCACTTCAAGTAAACTCAAAAAAATATTAAATTTTTCTGAATTAACTTCCAATAACTCATGGAATGATGTTTCTAATAAAGAGGTATTGCTTCCAGCAAATCATCAAATAAACCCTGCCGAATTATTATTTTCAAAAATTGAGGATAAAACAGTTACTTTTCAATTGGAAAAGCTTGCAACTACTAAAAAAACCAATGAGCAAGAAAATAAGGTTCTAGAACCTCAAAAAGAAACAATAGAATTTGAGGATTTTACTAAGTTAGATATGAGAATTGGAACTATTTTAGAGGCTGTAAAAGTTGCAAAAACCAAGAAATTATTACAACTAAAAGTAGATATTGGCATAGACGTTAGAACTATAATTTCAGGAATAGCTGAGACCTTTTCTCCAGAGGATGTTATTGGTCAACAAGTAACAGTTTTAACCAATTTAGCTCCAAGGAAGATTCGAGGAATAGAAAGCCAAGGAATGATTTTAATGACTGATACTCCAGAAGGTAAATTAGCTTTCGTAGAACCTGAAAAGAAAGTTAGCAACGGACAACAAATAAGTTAATGCTTAAAATAGCATATCATCCCATATATCAGCACAATTTGCCGGACGGCCACAGGTTCCCAATGGAAAAATATGATTTATTGCCCCAACAATTAATCTATGAAGGAACTTGTGATAAAGAAAATTTCTTTGAACCTGAAATTCCAAATAACAAGTACTTTTTTATGGTACATGATCCTGATTATGTCTCAGATTTACTGAATATTACACTAAATCAAAAAGCTGCAAGAAAAATTGGGTTCCCGCTTAGTGAAGATTTAATTTCGAGGGAAATGATGATTGCTGATGGAACAATAAAAGCTAGTGAATTTGCACTTAAATACGGAATTGCAATGAATATTGCTGGTGGAACTCATCATGCTTTTACCAATAAAGGAGAAGGGTTTTGTATGTTAAATGATCAAGCAATTGGCGCTAGATACTTGCAAGAAGAAAACTTTGCTAATAAAATATTAATTGTTGATTTAGACGTACATCAAGGAAATGGAACTGCAGAAATTTTTCAAAATGATCCATCTGTTTTTACATTTTCAATGCATGGAAAAAGCAACTACCCATTCCACAAAGAAAAAAGCGATTTAGATATTCCTTTAGAAAACGGAACTGACGATCACATATATTTATCAATTCTAAAAGAAGTCTTACCAAAATTAATAACTAAAGAACAACCTGATTTTATCTATTACTTATGTGGTGTAGATGTTATCCAAACAGATAAACTTGGAAAACTATCTCTAACTATAGAGGGTTGTAAAGAAAGGGATCGATTTGTATTACAAACCTGTAAAGATTTTTCAATTCCTGTGATGTGTAGTATGGGAGGAGGATATTCTCCTGATATTAAAATTATTATTGAATCACATGCTAATACTTTTAGACTAGCACAGGAAATTTTTTTCTAACGAAGCCCCAGTTCTTCTCTTAAATATTCATTTTTTAAACTATTCTGACTCCAATAAGGTAGCATTTTTTGTTTTTTCAAAATCACAGAAGTAGTTCTTTGTTTTCCATCAAATGATGAAGGAAATGTTTCAAACCAGCCCATTATTTTGTATGGTGCTTTATTTTCAAAAATTATACTCATCGTTCTTTTTAGTTGAGCATACTCAATTTTGTATTCCATTAAATTACCTCCTAATATCTCTTTTTTGTTATATGAGGTTAAAGAGGCAGCTCCTTCAAAAGATTGCAATGGTAAATGTTTCAATTGAATATAATTTGCAGGGGGAATAAATTGAAGCCTTCCTGTAGGCAATAATAATGGATTCATTCGAAGCACGTTAAAAACTTCATCCTCTAGAAATGATCTTTTAATTCTTGTGGTTATGTCCCCTTCTTTTTCAAAATAGGAACGGTGTTCAACTTTATAATCTGTATTAAAAATGAGGTTAAATTGAGTATACATGGTGCCACACCATTCTTGAGAAGATGCAGATACTTTAAGTGATTTTGGGAATTTAGTTCTGTCTATTGGAGTAAATACAGAGTTAAATAAAGAGTAATCATAGACTCCTGTGGTAAACTTTTTTAATTGAATATTCTTTAATATCCATGTTGTTTGTTCGTTTGTATAATACTCATTTTTTACTTGTTTATCTGTCAAAAAATCTTCTGTCACAAAAATACTAATAAGCTGACCAGGATGATTTTCTTGATATCTGTTTTGAGAAACCTCATACACGTTTACCTCTGCTTTACCCTCAGACCAATAAGAATTTGTTGCTACATTATTTTTTTGTGCTAATGCAGTTACCACAAAAAAAGAATAAATTATTAATGAATATTTTAATTTTTTCATAATGATAGATATATAGTAAAGATACTTGTTTTAAAAAATTTAGGTAAAATTAAAAATGATTCTTTTCCTAACTTCAAAAATTCGTAATTTGTAGGCCTTATATGTTACATGAATTAAAAAACATCATTCGTTCTGCTAAAATTGCAAAAACTCAAGGCATAAAAACTGTCATAGCTTCTGTGGTTCATTTAGAGGGATCTTCTTATAGAAGACCAGGGGTTCGAATGTCTATTCAAGAAAACGGTAAAATGATTGGTGCGGTAAGTGGTGGCTGTGTAGAAAAAGAAATATTACGGCAATCGCAGAGAGTTTTTGAAAGCAATACTCCAACTCTAATGGAGTATGATGGAAGATATCGTCTTGGATGTGAAGGTGTTTTATCTATTTTAATCGAACCTTTTAATCCTACTGATGCTTTTTTTGATGCATTTGAACATCAATGCTTGACTAGAGAATCGTTTTCTATCACCTCCTCTTTTTCAAAAGAAAACTCCAAAAGACATCAAGGAGGTTCTTGTTTTATTTTTTCTAAGGGAAAATTTCCTGTATCAAAATTAAGGATAGCTGAAAAATTAGATACATACACGCAAACTATCGATCCAGGGTTCAAATTAATTATCGTGGGTAGTGAACACGATTCCGTTCAATTGTGTAAATACGCCTCTTTAATGGGATGGGAAGTAATCATTGTTACTTCAATAGATGAAGTAAAAACAATTAATGATTTTCCTGGTGCGTCTTGTTATATGGGAATTGATGAAAAGGAATTTGGCAAACTCACATTTGACTCTTTAACCGCAGTGATGATGATGTCCCATAGTTATGTAAAAGACTTAAAATATCTTTCTGAAATTATTGAAACAGAGACAAGCTACATTGGTTTACTAGGGCCAAGCAAGAGAAAAGAAAAATTATTAAATGAGCTAATAGAAAATAATGACTGTCTTTCAGAGAATTTTTTCGACAAAATATTTGGCCCATCAGGAATTAATATAGGGGCAGAAACGCCACAAGAAATAGCTATTTCTATACTTGCTGAAATATTATCTGTTATTAGAAATCAAAAACCCATATCTTTGAGAGATAAACAAATCGGAATTCATCAATGATGCCAAAAACCGCCATACTCATACTTGCTGCTGGAGAATCTAAACGAATGGGTGAACCCAAACAATTATTACCATACAATAATTCTACATTACTACTCCATTCTATTGAACAAGCTAAAAATATAAAATATGCGGATGTATTCATTGTTATTGGAGCTCATTTTGCAGATGTGTTTAAATCTATAAGAGGCCAAAAAGCAACTATCCTCAAAAATAATAATTGGGAAGACGGCATGGGAAGTTCATTAAGTAAAGGTATTGAACTTATAAAAAAGAAAAATAGTTACGATAGAGTATTGGTTACCTTAGCTGATACACCTTTAGTTAATACTGAACATTATGAAGAATTAATTTCATTGTCAGATGCAACAGGTAAAAGAATCATACTTACAAATTATGATGAAGTCTCTGGTGTTCCTGCAATTTTTGATAAATCATTATTTAATGAGTTATCTCTTTTATCAGATAATGAAGGGGCTAAACCTGTAGTAAAAAAATATAAAAAAGAGGTCTTAAAAATGGATTCTAAAATACCTTTTTTTGATATTGACACACAAGAGGCTTACCAAAAATTATTGAACTTATCCTAAAATTTTACTCTCAACAAAACCCAGCTCTTCCACAAAAGGTTGTTTATATAACTGCTTACCAATTGCAGCTTTAATTGCGTTTGCTACAGCACCTCCTGCAGGAGGAAGACCTGGTTCGCCTAATCCTGTTGGAGACAAATCACTTTCAACAAAATATGTTGAAACCTGTGGGGTTTCATTCATTCTTATTAAACGATATGTATCAAAATTAACAGACTGTGGGGTTCCTTCTTTAAATGAAAAATCACCATACATAGCGTGTCCAATTCCATCAATAACTCCGCCCTCTACTTGATTTTTTGCACCAAGTGGATTAACAACTATTCCACAATCAACAGCTACAGTTACCCTCTTAACAACTGGCAAACCATTAACCATTTCAACATCTGCAACTTCAGCTACATGAGTGTTATGACTATAATATGCAGAAAAACCTTGATAAATTCCATCTGAGGATTTACCCCAATTGGATTTTTCAACAACTAAGTTTATAGTCTTCTCCATTCTCTCAGCTGAATACTGAATTCTTTCATCTTTAGTTCCTTTAACATTTTGAAGTAACTCTATGAGAAGTGATGGATGATCTTTACCTAACTCAGTTGCTAATTCATTAAAAAAGCTCTGTTCTGCATATGCTAAAAAATTTGTGTAAGGAGCTCTCCACGCTCCAGTTGTAATTTTACTTTGGTAGTTTGCCGTACTTACTTTATAGTTTGGAATACATCCAGCAGGAAAAAAATTAGGTATTAAACCATACATGTTTCCGTTGATGGCTGCTTCTTTTAGGTGATATCCAGTAATTTTACCATCTTTTATTGAAGCTTTGATTCTGTATTTAATGGCTGGCCTGTAGATCCCAGCTGCCATATCATCTTCTCTTGAAAATACAACTTTAACTGGCTTATTTGCTAAATTAGATATTTGAGCTGCCTCTTCTGCAAAATCTCCATAAAGTCTTCTTCCAAATCCTCCTCCCATTCTGGTCATCTCTAAATGAATTTCCTCTGGTTTTCTATCTAAAAGTTTTGAAATTTTACTTGCGGTCCAAGCAGGAGTTTGAATGGGTCCGACTAAATGAACTTTATCTGATGTTACATTTGCATAAAAGTTCATAGGTTCCATACAGTTATGAGGTAAAAAAGGAGATTCAAACGTTCTTTCTATATTTTTATCAGAATTTAAAAAAGCCTTTTCTATATTCCCATCTTCTCTGTTCACCTTAAACTTATTGCCATTAAGAATTTTCAATAACTCTTTATTATGGTCTTTTGTGCTCTCTAACTTTGTATTGCTGCTCCATTTACAAATCAAAGCCTTCTTTCCCTTCATTGCAGCCCAGGTGTTTGTCCCTAAAACCGCTATTTTATCTCCAAATTTAAGAACGTCCACAACTCCATTAATCTTTTTAGAGTTTTGATCATCAAAACTAACAAGTTTTTTTCCAAAAGATGGAGGTCTTAACACAGAAGCATATACCATTTTTTCAGTTACGTAATCTAATCCAAATAGAGGTTTCCCTGTAATAATTTTTTGAATATCTACATTCTTTATGTCTTGGCCAATAATTTTGTAATCCTTCGAATCTTTTAACTTAACATTTTCTGGAACTTCGAGGACTGCTGCTTCTTTAACAACTTCTCCATAACCAAATGAATCTCCATTGGCATTGGTAATTATTCCCTGAGAGGCAGAGCAAGAAGAGGGTTCTACTCCCCACTTTGAGGCTGCAGCATTAATCAACATTTGTTTGGCTGTTGCTCCTGTTTGACGAAGTGCATCCCAACCAAAACGAATAGATTGACTTCCTCCTGCAACCTGCCTTTGATAATTAACAGGGTCATATAACCCTTGAGATACTGATACCTTTTCCCACGGAACATCTAACTCCTCAGCAATGATCATAGGCATAGATGTTTTTACCCCCTGACCGATTTCTGGATTAGGAGAAAAAATAGTTACATACCCTTCCTGTGAAATTTTTATAAAAGCATTGAAGTCATTAAAATTTAGTTTTGAAATATCAATGGGTACAATTGCATTTGGTCTACATGCATTTAAAAAATTAAACCCAATTAACATACCTCCACTAGCAAGAACAGATGTTTTTAAAAAATTTCTCCTACTAAAACTGATTGATTTTTTTTGAGACTTCATCATATTATACTTATTTCATTTATGAGTTTTTAGCGGCTAATTCAATCGCTTTTTCTATTCTATTGTATGAGGCACATCTGCAAATATTACCTTGCATAGCTTCTCTAATCTCATCTTTAGTTGGTGAAGAGTTTTCTTTTAAAAATGCAGAAGCTGTCATTATTTGACCAGCTTGACAATATCCACATTGGGGAACATCTATTTCTTTCCAAGCCTCTTGAACTGGATGGGTACCATTATCAGAAAGACCTTCAATAGTTGTAATAGATTCATCATTTAAGGAAGAAACAGTAATAGAGCAACTTCTAACGGCTACGTTATTTACATGAACTGTACAAGCTCCACATTGTGCTATTCCACAACCAAATTTTGTACCTACCAAGTTCAGTTCAT
>JABAZK010000007.1 GCA_018608485.1 Flavobacteriaceae bacterium
GTGTTAGTTCTGGTGATATAACAAACGCTGGTGGAGAAGCAGATATTGAAGCTACCTTTTCAGTAACTGTTTTATAAAATTAAAAGGACTGTCTAGATAGACAGTCCTTTTTTTTATAGCTATTGGTAAAGTATTTATTTTACAAATTTTGTTTGCTTCAACGTATTTAAAATAATAAATGATATCACAAAGAAAATAGCTAAACACAACACACTCCATTGCATTGAGTCAGTTAATGCATATAACAATCCATAAACAAAAGTTCCTAAAACAATAGCAATTTTCTCAGTAACATCATAAAAACTAAAATAAGTTGCATGATCTTCTGTTTCTGGTAATAATTTAGAATAAGTAGATCGAGTTAACGATTGAATAGCCCCAAGAACTAAACCTAAAATAACTCCAAGACCATAAAATAGATAATCTACGTTTGGTAAATCTTTATGGAGTGTAAATGCTGCTAAGCATACAATTATCCAGATTAAAACAGTAGTTTTAAGTGCCTTAAAATTACCATATTTATTAGATAAATTAGAAAAAAACCAGGCACCAAAAATTGCTACAACTTGTATTAACAATACCGTTGTTATTAAATTTATTGTTCCAAGACCTAATTCTGTTGAACCAAAAATTGTAGCTAACAAAATAATAGTTTGAACTCCTACACTTAACAAAAAAAAAGCAACAAGAAATCTTTTAAGTGTTGGGTAATTATTTATTTCTTTACCTACAGTTTTCAATTCTTTAAAGCCCTTCCATATATAGTCTTTTTCAGGTTTTTTGTGAAATACATTATTTGGTAATCTTCTAAAAGTGATCTGAGCAAAACCCAACCACCATAAACCTACCATTACAAATGATATCTGAGATGCGGCTCCAGATGTAATACCTAGCAAGTCTGGATTCAAAATCATACCTAAATTAATCACCAGTAAAATAATAGAACCCATGTAACCTAAAATAAAGCCTTTTGCACTAACTCTATCTTGATCTTCAGGGTATGCAACCTCTGGTAAATAGGCATTATAAAAAACAATACTAGACCAAAATCCAATACTAGCTAAGATTGTAAAAACTATTCCAATCCATACTGTATCTATTCCATCAAAAAAATACAAAGACATTACAGATAGTGAACCTAACCAACAGAAAATTTGTAAAAATTTTTTTTTATTACCTGTATAATCTGCAATAGCAGATAATATGGGTGACATAAAAGCAACTATTAAAAAAGAAAATGATAAAGCATAGCTGTATAGGGTGTCAGGGTGATCCCATTCAGTTCCTAAAAATGAAACTGTTGCTCCTTCTGTAATATTTGAATAGTATAATGGAAAAACTGCTGTTCCAATTACCAATGAATACACAGAGTTTGCCCAATCATAAAAAGCCCATGCATTTATAAGCTTTTTGTCTCCTTTTTTCAACATATTAAAAAATTTTCAGATAGTTAGTAGTAATCATATTTTAAAAGGGATAAGCTAAAATTCTTTGTTGCAATATACTTAATTTTGACTAACCTATAATTTTGTTACAAACCCTTCCTAAAATTTAAAATTACTATAGTTAAGGAATTCTATATTAATTAATCTAACTAGTATTTATTACTTTTGATTACTGTAAAAAATACCCTCAATAAAATAGATATTAAAAACGAAAAACATAAAATTGAAGCTTTTAAAAAATAACAAACCTTTAAAATCTAGTCTAACTATTCCAAGTTATATTGGTTATTTTGCTAAATTTTTAGAATTTTTTTCTGTTAAACTGGCTTCTTTTTTTGCCATTAAGTTATTTACAACCCCAGTAAGTTTTCCATTACCAAAACGTGAACGTTACATGCTGAAAAGTGCACAAATTAAGCGATTAATTGTGGATGAAATTAACAAAGAAATTGAAATTATATCTTATGGATATTCAAAAAAGAAAGTGATGTTAGTTCATGGATGGTCAGGTAGAAGCACTCAATTATATGCTTTTGCTGACAAATTATTAGAAAATGGATATATGGTTATTTCTTTTGATGGTCCAGCTCATGGAAACTCATCAGGTGCTACTACCATGATGCCCGAGTTTTTAGAAACCATAAGGAAAATTAATAGCACTTACGGACCTTTTGAAGCTGCTATAGGGCATTCTTTTGGGGCTACCAGTTTATACAATGCAGCCTCTGATTTTTTGAAAATAAAAACATTCATAGCTATCGGCTCAGGAGATAAAATATCTGATATTATTTTAAATTTTGCAAGAAATTTATATCTGAAAGATAAAACTGCAAAAAAAATTCAATCTGAATTAGAGAAAAAGTGGAAAATGAATATCGATAATTTTTCAAGCAGTATCGTTGCTAAAAATATTCACATTCCAGTTATGATTGTTCATGATTACTTAGATGGTGATGTTCCTGTAAGTTGTGGATATAGAATTCGACAAAGTTTAAGTAAAGGTTATTTATTAATTACAAATGGACTTGGACACACAAAGATTTTGAGAAATAAAGAAATAGTTGATAAGAGTATAGAATTTATAAAAAGACATTCATGAAAAATTTAATTCCATTTTTGTATCTAATTTTTTTAATCAGTTGCTCTGGAAGTGCACAGAAAAATAAAAAAAAGGTAGATAAAATATATACTATCATGAAAACCGAAGTTGAATGGAAAAAACAACTTACGAGTATGCAATACTTTGTTCTGAGAGAAGCTGGAACTGAAAGATCGTTCACAAGCCCTTTAAATAACAATAAAGAGAATGGTTTATATGTTTGTGCTGCTTGTAATACTCCTTTATACGATTCTAACTATAAATTTGACTCTGGTTCTGGGTGGCCCTCATTTGATAGAGCAATTTCTAATAATGTAGAATTAGATGTGGATTATAAGATAGGATATGCTAGAACAGAATTAAAATGTGCAACCTGTGGGGGTCATTTAGGACATTCGTTTAATGACGGGCCAAAAAACACTACTGGTAAAAGGCATTGTATCAATGGTATTGCATTGAAATTTGTGAAAAATAATCAATAAGAATAACTAGAACTCTAAACTAAGTAGTAAATCTTTTATGAACAGTTGAATTTACTATTATAGATTCAGGTTCAATTTCTGAGGAATCTAATCTTTTAAGTAATAATTTTGCAGAAGTTATCCCTACTTTTTTACCGTGTTGGTCTATTGTAGTAAGCTTCGGAGTTAGATGTTCCGAAATTACTCTACTTGCATAACCAATTATAGATACTTCTTTATTATTTAAAACCTTTTTGACTTTTCCAATTCTAAATGCTGCTAAAGAAGACTCTTGATCTAATGCCACTATTGCATCAATTTTATTGGATTCAATTAACTTAGATAATTCACTTTCAATATAACCTTCTTGCCCCTCTAAAACTATAGGTTCTTGCTTGTTTTGTATAGCAGCTAAATAACCTTTAGTTCTTAACTTACCTACATTTAAATTATTTATACTAGAAACTAGTGCAATGCTTTTTTTGCCTTCAAAAATTAAATCACTAACTGCATTAAAAATAGCATTGTAATCGTCTACTAAAACTTTATCACAATTTATAGAGTTAACTATTCGATCTACCATAAGTAAAGGAATATCACCAACTAAATTACTTAGATGTGAAAAATCTTTTTTTATCTGTGTTTCTTCAGAAACTGCTATAATAATTGCATCTACAAGACCATTAGATAAAGTTTGTACAGATTGAACTTCTTTGTCAAAAGATTCATTTGTAATGCTAATGATAATATTATATTTAGATTTTGCGATAACACTATCTATACCTCTAAGAACTCTAGACATAAAAAAGTTTTTTATGCTAGGAAGAACTACTCCAATAGTATATGTTTTACCAGATTTTAAATTTACTGCTAATTTATTAGGTTTATAGTTATAGGTTTTTGCAGCTGCCTTAATTCTTTCTTTAGTACTATCACTAATTTCATAACTATCGTTTAATGCTTTTGAAACTGTAGAAATTGAAACTTCTAAAATTTTAGATAATTCTTTAATTGTGATATTTTTCTTCATTTACAGCTAAATAATACCGAAAAATACAATAAGATTTATGAATACCAAACTTAAAAAGCCTACTTTTTTTATTTATTAACTTAATTGATTACTAGCCAAAGGCATTTTAAAAAAAGTAAAATTTTATTTTGATTCTTATATTTATTGTTTGTGGGCACTATTCTCTATTAAAAAATATAGTGTATTATTGAACATATGTATATCATTTAGATTTTGGATTTAACTCGTACAAAAAAATTAATTCTTACTAATTACATCAATCTTTACTGTTGAAAGATTAACCTCTCTTTTTCTTTAGTAAAATAGACGTATTATATATATTTGTTATTCCTTAAAATCTACAAAATTTTATGTTTAATAATTTAAGTGAAAAATTAGATAAAGCCTTACACACTCTTAAAGGTCACGGTAAAATAACAGAAGTCAATGTAGCAGAAACTCTAAAAGAAGTTCGAAGAGCTTTATTAGATGCCGATGTAAACTTTAAAATTGCTAAAAGTTTTACAAAAAGAGTTCAAGAAAAAGCTTTAGGTCAAAATGTATTAACAACTCTTAATCCAGGGCAGTTAATGATAAAATTGGTTAAGGATGAATTAACCGATTTAATGGGTGGTGATGTAGTGGGTGTTAATTTAGCAGGAAGCCCTACAGTAATTCTTATGTCCGGTTTGCAAGGATCTGGTAAAACCACTTTTTCTGGAAAATTAGCTAACTTTTTAAAGACTAAAAAATCTAAAGAAGTTCTTTTAGTTGGTTGTGATGTTTATAGACCTGCAGCTATCAACCAATTACAAGTAGTTGGTGAACAAATAAATGTTGAAGTGTATGCTGAGGAAGGAAACAAAAATCCTGTTGAAATATCTTTAAATGCAATTAAACACGCCAAAGCTTCTAGTAAAAATGTCGTAATTATTGATACTGCTGGACGTTTAGCTGTAGATGAAGCTATGATGACAGAAATTTCTAACATCCATAAAGCTGTAACCCCTCAAGAAACGCTCTTTGTTGTTGATTCTATGACTGGTCAAGACGCTGTAAATACTGCCAAGGCTTTTAATGACATCTTAAATTTTGACGGTGTTGTTCTTACTAAGTTAGATGGTGATACACGAGGAGGTGCGGCCTTATCTATAAAATCTGTAGTAGATAAACCGATCAAATTTATTGGAACAGGTGAAAAAATGGATGCCATTGATGTATTTTATCCTGATAGAATGGCAGATCGAATATTGGGAATGGGTGATGTTATTTCTTTGGTAGAAAGAGCACAAGAACAATATGATGAAGACGAGGCTAGAAAACTACAAAAAAAGATTGCAAAAAATCAATTTGGTTTTGACGATTTCCTATCTCAAATTCAACAAATAAAGAAAATGGGAAGTATGAAGGACTTAGTTGGCATGATACCAGGGGCCGGTAAAGCTATGAAAGATGTAGATATTGATGATAACGCTTTTAAAGGTATAGAGGCAATAATTCATTCGATGACTCCCTCAGAAAGATCTACTCCTACTTCTATAAATGCTAGTAGAAAAAAGAGAATTGCCAAAGGTTCTGGAACTTCTGTTCAAGAAGTAAATCAATTAATGAAACAATTCAATCAAATGAGTAAGATGATGAAGATGATGCAAGGAGGCGGTGGAAAAAAAATGATGCAAATGATGAAAGGAATGCAGTAACCATTGAAAATATAACAAATGATTATACTAGACGGAAAAAAAACATCATCTGATATAAAAGATGAAATTACACAAGAAGTTCTGCAACTTAAAAAAGATGGTAGAAAAACACCTCATTTAGCCGCTATAATAGTAGGAAATGATGGAGCTAGTAGAACATATGTAGGTGCCAAAGTAAAAGCTTGTAATCGTGTTGGTTTTCATTCAACACTTGTTGAACTTTCTAGTGATACTTCAGAAAAAGAATTATTATCTAAAATTGAAGAATTAAATAATAATAATGAAATAGATGGTTTTATTGTTCAACTACCATTACCAAAACACATAGACGAACAAAAGATTTTAATGGCTGTTGACCCCAACAAAGATGTAGATGGTTTTCATCCAACTAATGTGGGTAAAATGGCTTTAAATTTACCGACTTTTATCTCTGCTACTCCATATGGTATTCTTGAATTACTAGACAGATATCATGTAGAAACGTCGGGAAAACATGTTGTAGTAATTGGCAGAAGTCATATAGTGGGTAGTCCAATGAGCATATTACTTTCACAAAAAAGAAAAGTTGGAAATGCCACAGTTACAATAACTCACAGTAGAACTCAAAATTTAACTGAAATCACGTTAAAAGCTGATATAATTATTGCTGCTTTGGGTATTCCAGAATTTTTGACAGCTAGTATGGTAAAAGACAATGTAACAATTATTGATGTTGGTATTACAAGAGTTGAAGATTCAAGTAAAAAAAATGGTTACCGCTTATTAGGTGATGTCGCTTTTGATGAAGTTTCAAAAAAGGCGTCATTTATTACACCTGTTCCTGGAGGTGTTGGTCCAATGACTATAGCTATGCTTTTGAAAAACACATTATTAGCCTCAAAAATGAATAATTAAAAAAAAGTGATACCTTGTAAGAAATATCTTACAATTGAATGATTTTTTCTTTGGCGAAAATGCAGATTTTGATCCTTTCTCTGGACAGCATATTTTAATAAGTGCTATTGTAATAGTATTTGGCACTATATTAATCTTTTGGGCAAAAAAACAATCGGAACAAATTCAATTTTTAACAGGTAATATTATTGCATCATCAATAAGTTTAACCGTTATTTTTGGATCAATATTAAATATTTATAAGCTAGATTTTAATTACCAAGAAGACCTTCCACTTCATTTATGTAGTTTTTTAGCATTGGTTATTCCTGTGCTTTCTTTCACCAGAAAATATATCTATTATGAAATCTTCTTTTTTTTAATTCTAGCAGGAACGCTACAATCTTTAATTACCCCATCAGACTATAATTTCCTTAACTTCAATTTTTTTAGATATTGGTTTGTTCATTCAGGACTTGTTTTATTTATGTTTTATGCAACATTTGTATACAAAATGAGACCTACTATAAAAAGTGTATTTAAATCATTTATTGGGATGCAATTTTACATGGTTTTAATGTTTTTAATAAATCACCTACTAGGGTCTAATTATTTCTATACAAACAGAAAACCCGATGCAACAACACTATTAGATGTTTTTGGAGAATGGCCTCAATATATTTTTGTAGTTGAGTTGATAGTAATCCCTTTTTTCTTGCTAATTTATTTTCCTTTTTATTTAACTAGAAAAAAAGAATAAACCTACTCTTCTCTATTTACTAAATCAATAGAAAATGCAGGAAGACAAATAGCAATATATTCGCACTCTTCTTTAAAAGGATTTGAATATTGAACCCGTATATTTTTTTCAATTTTTATAGATTGACCAGCTTCTAAAATGATAGTCTCTCCCTCTATAATGAATTGTTTTTTTCCTTTAATAATAAAGGTAAATTCCTCAAAACTTGGAGTTTGAAAAGGTTCACTCCATCCAGGTGGAGCAACCATACGAGCTATACTGATTTTAGAATTTTTATCGGTTAAATTACCAAAATGTTCTGCAATAATTTTACCATCGGATGTAGGAACAAAAAAAGGTTTTTTTTGTATGATAAAATTTTTAGTCATAATTAATTAAACCAAACAATAAATGATTTCATCTTTGCTAAATCAGGAATTTGCTCTAAAGTAACTTTTTGATTACTGAATGCCTTTAACCCTAACTCCTGTTTGTCTATAGCTATGGTAACATTTAATTCATCAATAAATAAAGTTGCTGACGAAAAAGAAGACTCAATTTTGTCAATAGTATTATTAGCTCTAATATCGGAAAAAGTTGTTCTTATATTTAACCCTGATTTGGTAATAAATCTGTCATCAAAAACCTGAATACTCTTGATGGATGAGGATGAATCTAGTTGCTCTTTTGGAACTATAGTTAACAAGTGTTTCCCTTTCTTATTATAAATCAAATACTCATCATCATCTTGAAAATAATTATCCCCTAGTGCTCCTTCACTTAAATTTGATACAATAGAATCATTTTTGAAAATATCAGGAAGTTCATTAATCAAAGTGCTTGAATTTAAATACCCTACTTTCCCTTTTTCAATAGAAAACTTCTCACTGTTAGAACAACTGAAAAATATTGTAACAGCCAATAAAACTAGAATGTGATAGATGCTTTTTTTCATTATTATTTTTTAAGAATCTTTTATTAAACGATACAAATACATTCATAGTATTTCTATCATCAGAATTATTGTAAATATATGAAAAGAATCAAATTATCAGTTATTAAATACTATTATCTATCTATCCATTTTTTAAATTCCTTGACTCTTTCTCTACTAACTATAATTTCTACTTCTGAAAAGGAATTTAACACCAGTCTTAGTCTACTATTAGTATATGCAACAATATCTTTAATTGCACTAACATGGATAATGAAAGTTCTACTAACTCTAAAAAAACTTTCTGGATCTAGTTTATCTTGCCAATATTCTAATGAATTATCAATTAAATAATTTCTATTTGATTGAGAATAAATGTATGTTGATTTATTTTCACTGTAAAAACATTCAATTTCATTTGTTGGAATAATTTTAATATGCTGTCCAATTTTAATGGTAAATCTCTTCTTATATTTTCTGTCTATTGGATTAATCAAGAGTTTACGAATATCATCCATATTAACTTTAAGGTTAGATGATTTAGGCAGCTGTTTGTGATATTTATCCACTGCATTTTTTAATTCATCCTCATCTATAGGTTTTAACAAATAATCAATACTGTTTAACTTAAAAGCTTTAAGTGCGTATTCATCGTAAGCAGTTGTAAATATAATGGCGCTGTGAATAGATAATTCCTCAAAAATTTCAAAAGACAATCCGTCAGATAGTTGGATGTCTAGAAATATTAAATCTGGTTCTTCATTAGTTTGAAACCAGTTCAAAGACTCTTCTACAGAATGTAACATGACTTGAACTTCTATATCAAGTTTTTGTAGCATTCGTTTTAATCTTCTTGCAGCAGGTTTTTCATCTTCAATAACAATAACATTCATATAACTATTAATTATTTTTCGTTCATGTATTCTTTGATCTTTTTATCCTCCCAACTTTTATTCATAAAAAGTAGGTTTTCTGAAAAAGTATTGTAGGTGTGAAAAGCGATAGCAATACCCCACCAAAACCAGAGAGAAAAATTATCTCCTTCAAAAATAGCTTCCTCAAAAGAATCTCCTCTTACAAGATCTTTATAAACT
>JABAZK010000018.1 GCA_018608485.1 Flavobacteriaceae bacterium
CTTTCTTTACAATTAAATCTATCGGTAACAGCTGTATATGAAAGAATAAAGAAATTAGAAAAAGAAGGTGTTATAAAAAAATATGTGGCGATAATAGACAAGGAAAAAATTAACAAATCATTTCTTATTTTTTGCCATATAAAACTACTGCAGCACTCTAAAGAATTCTTGTCAAATTTTGAAAAAGAAATTTTAAAATTAGATGAAGTTTCTGAGTGTTTTCATGTGAGTGGAGATTATGATTATATCATAAAAATTCATGTGTCTGATATGAAAGAGTATCGTGAATTTATGGTTACTAAACTTACTACCATTAAGCATATTGGGAGTACGCATAGTACCTTTAGCATAGAACAGGTTAAGAGTACAACTGAAATTCAAGTATAATAAAAAAGCCCAAAACATAGTTTTGGGCTTTTGGTTACTTGTTTGAATGTGATCCGTCACAAAATCCTTGTGAGTCTGATGTGTTTCCACATCCACATTTTGGTCTGTCGATTTTTAAAGTTTTCATATGTGTTAATTTTGATATTATTTAGTTACTACTGTGAAAGACATCTCTACTAAATCATCAATAAATTTGTCTTTTAAGCCTTCAATCCATCTTTTTGAACCGTATTTTACATTAAAGTCTGCACGATCTATATTAAACAATTCACTTTTAAAAGTGGTTATACCATCTACAGTTGAAACAGATGCAGGTATAGTGATACTTTTGGTTACATCTTTAATGGTTAAGTTTCCAGTAACCGCCATATTACCTTCAACTTCTAGTACTGAGGTAATTACAAATTTTGAGGTAGGATATAGAGCAACATCAAAAAAATCTGGAGCTTTTAAGTGCTTTTCAAGCTTACCTGCTCCTTCACTACCAGCCATGTCAAGGTTTTTTATAGTACTCATGTCTATGACAAACTCCCCATCTTTTAAAACTCCATTTTCAACAACCATCCCTCCACTTGTAAAAGAAACTGTTCCATTGTGAGAACCTGTAGGTTTTGTTCCTTTCCATGTCATTACAGAGGGAGTTAAATCTACATTATTTACAATAGTGGTTTCTTCAACTTTAACTTCTTCTTTAACAACAATTTTTTCTTTCTTTTCTCCTTTACAAGAGAATAAAACAGTAGAAACAACTACTACTGCAATCATTATTTTTTTCATTTTTTAAAAATATATTAATTATTTTCCATGGTAAATATATACTAAATCAATCCCCATGGAAACTAAAAAAATGTTAAAATTTATTTTTTGTGTCTATGATAATGGTAACCGGTCCATCATTATGAATTTCTAACTCCATATGAGACCCAAATTTTCCTGTTTGAATTTTTTTTCCGAGTTTAGATTCAAAAGTTTTTACAAACTTATTGTACAAAGGAATCGCTGTAGATGGCTTAGCAGCTCTCATATAACTTGGCCTATTCCCTTTCTTTGTTGATGCATGTAACGTAAATTGACTAACAACTATTACATCTCCCTGGTTGTCTAGTAAAGAATTATTCATGACGCCGTTTTGGTCATCAAAAATTCTAAGATTTATAATTTTATTAGAAAGCAAATTAATATCTTCCTGAGTATCTGATTCTTCAATTCCAAGCAAAACTAACATACCATGAAGAATATTTGCAACATTTTTATTATCTATAGTTACACTTGCCCTAGATACTCGTTGAATTACGGTTTTCATTAAGATTTTTAATTTTTATGAGATATTCGCTATTCCCAAATATCAGTTCTATAGTTTTCTTCTTCTCCCTCTAATATTTGAAGATAACTTTTGTATCGAGACCAAGAAACTGCTTCAGTCTCTAAAGCATCTTTAACAGCACATTGAGGTTCGTTTACATGAATACAATTATGAAATTTACAACCACTTCTTAGTGCAAAAAATTCAGGAAAATAATCACCTAGTTCCTCTTTTTCTATAGCAACAACTCCAAAACCTTTAATCCCTGGAGTATCTATAATGCTTGCATTAAAACTTAAATCAAACATTTCCGCAAAAGTAGTAGTATGTTGTCCCTGCTGATGTTGATCTGATATTTGTTTTGTTTTTAAATTTAATCCTGGCTCTAATGAATTTAACAAAGTTGTCTTACCTACTCCGGAATGACCAGAAAATAAACTAGTCTTGCCTTTCATAAGGCTTTTTATAATATCTAAGTTTATATTTTTAATAGCTGAAACCTCAACACAGGTATACCCTATTGTTTCATAAATATCTTTTAAGTAAGCAATCTCCCCTTTTTCCTCTTCCTTATAGCTATCAATCTTATTAAACACTAAAATTACTTTTATAGAATAAGCTTGAGCAGTAACAAGAAAACGGTCTATGAATGTGGTTAGAGTTGGTGGATTATTTATGGTAATTAAAAGAAATGCTAGGTCAATATTAGAAGCAATAACCTGGGTTTGTTTTGATAAATTAACAGATTTTCTAACTATGTAATTTGCTCTTTCATGAATTAATTTGATGACTCCAATTTCTTCATCACCCTTTCTTTCTATATCAAATTCTACAGAATCCCCCACAGCAATAGGATTGGTACTTTTTATTCCCTTTATTCTAAATTTACCTTTTATCCTGCATTGATAAAGGTCTCCTTTTTCAGACTTTACAAAATACCAACTTCCAGTAGATTTATAAACTGTTCCTGTCATCTAGCAAAGTAAATCAATTCTTAATTAAAATATTGTACATTTAAAGTGTAATTTTAAAAAACACCTATATTATGAAAAAAACTTATTTATTGATAGCTGCTTTATGCTGTGTTTTTTACACAGAAGCTCAAACATACGAATATCAAGTAATTACTAGTGTAGAATCTATTATCCCTAGTGGTGCAGGTAGATCTAGATTGATTAGCACTGATGAAGCTAGAAACTATCAAGATTTTACTTCAGAGAGAACAGATGGAAAAAAAGCAAAAGATAAAAGAAATAAATCTGACCGCTCCGAGATTAGAGTTAAGAATTTTGAAGAAACTAAATTGTTAAACTTCTTTAATATTGCTGGTATCCGTTTTCAAAATATTGCAGCAAATGATGCCGTAATAACTTCTAAAATTAATACCATGTCTACAGAGGGTTGGGACTTAGCTTTTGTTACAAGTGCTGTAGAGAGTGATGCAGGAAAAAATGATGGTAAAGGAATCTTTATAACACGGTATATCTTCAAAAGACTGAAAGAATAATAAAAATTAAAAAAGCGGCTAAAAAGCCGCTTTTTAATTATCCATTCATTATTTTTTCTTGATGATTAATCGATTCTTGGTGAATGGCTTTAAATACTCTGAGAATAAATTCTTCACTAAGCTTATTCTGCTCTCCCTCAAGAATCATTTTTCCTAAAATTTCGTTCCATCTCTTAGATTGTAACACCGCTACATTTTTATCTTTCTTAAGCTCGCCAATAGCATCTGCTATCTTCATACGCTTTCCTAAAATATCAATTAATTGATGATCTATCACATCTATCTGAGTTCGTAATGTATTTAATGCATTTCTATAATCAGCTTCTGTATCTGTTTCTTTTCTAATTTTTAAATCTTCCATCATTTGAATAAGAGTTTCTGGCGTTACTTGTTGGGCAGCGTCACTCCATGCATTGTCTGGATCTGTATGTGTTTCAATCATTAATCCATTAAAATTTAAATCCAATGCTGTTTGAGATACTTCAAATATCATATCTCTTTTTCCAGTAATATGAGATGGATCACATATTAATGGTAGATCTGGGAAACGATTTTGTAATTCTATGGCAATTTGCCACTCTGGGTTATTACGGTATCTTGTTTTTTCATACGTAGAAAATCCTCTGTGGATCACACCTAAATTTTTAATATTAGCAGAATACAATCTTTCAATTCCACCAAGCCAAAGAGCTAAATCTGGATTTACTGGATTTTTAACTAATACTATTTTATCTGTACCTTCAAGAGCTTCTGCAATTTCTTGAACAATAAAAGGACTCACAGTAGATCTTGCACCAATCCATAATAAATCAATATCATGCTCTAAAGCTAATTTTACGTGAGCAGCATTAGCAACTTCTGTAGCTGTTTTCATACCAGTTTCAGCCTTCACTTTTTGTAGCCATTTTAAACCAAGTGCACCTACACCCTCAAAATTTCCTGGTCTAGTTCTTGGCTTCCATATTCCAGCTCTAAAATAGTTTACATCAGAATCTTTTAGTTCGTGCGCGATCTTTAATACCTGATCTTCTGTTTCTGCACTACAAGGCCCTGCTACTACGAGTGGGTGATCTAAGTTTAAATCATCCAACCATGTTTTTAATTCTATTGTATTCTTCATCTTTACTTATTAAATTATGCTACTTATTTTAATTATATAAAATTATTCGTGTTTATTTAATTCCTTTTAGAATTGTTGAAATATGATTGGTTTGTTGCATCTCCTCAAATACTTGATCAAACTTATGTTCTTCCATCAATTTTTTAAATTGTTTTAAATTTCCAATATATTCATCTAAGGTTTCTACTATATTCTCTTTGTTTTGTTCAAAAATAGGAGTCCACATTGCTGGAGAACTCTTTGCCAGTCTAACAGTAGATTCAAACCCACTTCCTGCCATGTCAAAAATATCACGTTCGTTTTTTTCTTTATCTATAACTGTTTTACCTAACATAAAAGAACTAATATGAGATAAGTGAGATACATAAGCTATATGTTTATCATGTGAAACAGCATCCATATATCGAATTCTCATTCCTATTTTAGAGAAAATATCTAAGGCCTTTTCTTGTAATTTAAATGCTGTTTTTTCTACCTCACAAATAATATTAGTTTTTTGTTTGTATAGACCTCTTAAAGCTGCTTTTGGTCCCGAAAACTCTGTTCCAGCAATTGGGTGAGCTGCTAAAAAATTTCTTCTTTTTGGGTGCTCTTTTACGACCTCACAAATACGTTGCTTGGTAGATCCAACGTCTATAACCAATGCATTGTCTTGAATGATATCTAAAACTTTTGGCAATACACTTAAAGCTACATCTACAGGTATTGTTAAGAATACTACATCTGCATTTTGTAAATCTTCAAAACTAGCTTCTTCATGAATAACTCCACATTCGAGAGCTTCTTTAATGTGTTGAGCGTTTAGATCTACGCCATAAATAACAGCCTCAGGATATTCTTGTTGAATATCTAATGCAAAACTCCCACCTATTAATCCTGTTCCTATGATATAAACCTTCATGTTATAATCTTTCTAATGCTTCCATTATTTTTTCTTCTGGCACACACAATGAAAATCGAATATATCCCTCTCCACTACTCCCAAATATAGAGCCAGGTGCAATAAAAATATCTTTGTTATACAATAAATCATCTACCATTTTTTCTGCTTTTACTCCTTCAGGAGTTTTTGCCCAAACAAACATGCCCGTAGTATTTTTATCATAACTGCATTCTAAAGCATCAGCTATTTTCCAGACAAGTTTTCTCCTTTTTTCGTACACATCATTCATTTCAGAAAACCAAGATGAACTAACTTTTAATGCAGCAATAGCTCCTTGTTGAATTCCATAAAACATTCCAGAATCCATTTGTGTCTTCACCTTTAAAACCTCTTTTAAAACAGAATTTGCACCTAACAACATACCTACTCTCCATCCTGCCATATTAAAAGATTTGCTCAAAGAATTTAATTCCAAAGCGGTTTCTTTAGCTCCTTTTACACCTAAAATACTTAGTGGATTATTATTTAGTACAAAACTATATGGATTGTCATTTATAATTAAAATTTGGTGTTTTTTACCAAAAGCTATCAGTTTTTCAAATAGTTTTTGGGTTGCTTTTGCTCCAGTTGGCATGTGTGGGTAATTTACCCACATCATTTTTATATTGGATACATCTTCTTGGGCTAGTTGCTCAAAATCTGGCTCCCAGTTGTTTTCTGAAGTTAACTCATAAAAGACAGGAGTAGCCTCAACTAAATTAGTAACAGATGTATACGTTGGATACCCAGGATTTGGTATTAGCACCTTATCTCCTTTGTTTAAAAAAGCCATAGAAATATGTAGAATTCCTTCCTTACTCCCCATTAGCGGGAGAATTTCATTATCTGGACTTACATCTACATTATACTTATTTTTATAAAAGTCTGCCACTGCTTTTCTAAACTCAGGCAATCCTTGATAACTTTGATATTTGTGAGCTCCTTGAGTAACTACTGCCTGTTGAATCGCTTCAATTACTTCTGTTGGAGGCTGTAAATCTGGACTTCCAATTCCCATATTTATAATGGGTTTTCCTAGAGCAGAAAGCGCTCTAACCTCTCGAAGTTTCTTAGAAAAATAGTATTCTTGAACGGTGTCTAATCTACTAGCTGTTTTCATCATTTTCTACCGTTTTTATAGGTTCCTAAAATTTTGAATTCTTCGGCCATAATTTCAATGATTTTTACCAGTTTTTGGTAATCTGTAATCTGATCAAAAGTTACATCTACAAAGAAGGAATATTTCCATGGTGTTTCTATGACAGGTAATGATTGTATTTTGGTTAAATTCATTTTACAATCACTCAATACATTTAATAGGGCTGCTAAACTTCCTCTTTTATGATTCAATTGAAATTTTAAAGAGGCTTTGTTTATTAAGTCAGAGGAAATAGTTGGTTTTTGTGTTTGAACAATTACAAACCTTGTAGAGTTGTCTTTGATGGTTTGTATATCATCTTCTAATACCTCCAACCCAAAAATTTCTGCAGCTATTTTTGGAGCAATTGCAGCAACTCCTTTTATGTTTTCTTTCGAAATTCTTTTGGCAACTTCTGCCGTATCTACATCTTCAACTAGCTTTATGTGTGGGTACTTTTTAAAAAACTCTTTACATTGCAGCAATGCCATTGGATGCGACCAAACCTCTTTAATGCTTTTAATTGTTTGACCAGGTAATGCCATCAAATGATGATGAATGTTTAAATATTCTTCCCCTACTATATGTAAATTATTAGAATCTATAAGAGCATAATTTGGAATAATAGAACCAGCAATTGTGTTTTCAATAGCCATCACTCCATCAGTAGCAGAGTTATCTAATAAATGTGCCACTAAGGCATCAAAAGACATGCATTCTTTTAGTTGAATGTTGTCTCCATAAAAGTCTCTTGCTACTTTATGATGATTAGAACCCTCTGCTCCTTGTATGGCAATAATTTTATTCATTTATATCAAAAAAAAAATCTCGAATTAAATTCGAGACTTTCTGTTATATGGTTGTTATACTATACAAATGGAGTCTCAGCTTTTGCTAAAAAAGTAGAAGTAAAAAAAGAAACGATTACAAATGTGTTGCATAAATATTATTTTGTTTGACAACAAATCTAAGTATTAAATCTACATAAACAAATAATAGTGTCCAAATTTTTAAATTAATATGATATTAATAAATTAAGGTGTATTTTTTTAACATTTTAATAAATAAGAGTTGAAAAAGCTATTGGAAAAAAAATAGTATTATGAATTTGTTGTGTATTAAATTGCAGATTTTTGTCTTTATTTGTTTTGCTGAAAAAGAAGCAATTCTTTCTTAATTTTACTTTAGTTTACGCAACTAAACTCGAGAAGTTAAAAAAACTGAAAAGCTTCATAATAAATTATTTTAAAGAAACATAAACACCCGCATGACTCCTGTAAAAAACTTCATTTTAATCCTATTTATTAGTTGTAATAGCATAGCACAAACAGTACCATTCTATGAAAGTTATAACTGGGAAATAACCCCTAGCTACCAAATTGAAGAATCAGATAATGATATGGTTGCCATCAAAGATAAAGTGGTAACTGAATTTATCTTTGAAGACCAAAATTTAATAGAATACTACCTAGAACATAAAGTATTGTGGTTAAATTCTGATGATAGAATTAAAGAGTATACTAAAGTTTATTTACCCATTGCTAACGATGCATCTCAAGTGGTAATAAATGTTCGTATGATTAAAAAAACAGGAGAGATTATTGTATTGGATAAATCAAGAATTTTACGGTCTGAAGATGATGAAACTGGGAGAGATTTTAATTATTTTTCTATAGATGATGTTGAGAAAGGGAGTATAATTGAATATTATTATGTAATAAAAAGAAGTCCAAAATTTCAAGGTGCTATGGTGGATATTGAGAGTGACTACGACAAACAAACTATAGAGTTTGATTTGTATGCACCTAGCAATTTACGTTTTAGCTTCAAAAGTTTTAATTTAGAAACTACTGTAAAAAAAATTGAAAGTTTTAAAGAAAAAACACATTGGAAGTTCTTGGCTAAAGACATCAAGGCTGTAAATAAAGAAGAGAAGGCTCCTTACAACGCTGCAATTGGTTTTATTATGTATAAATTACATGAAAATACCGCCAACAATGCTATTATTACTTCCTATAATAATGTAGCTCAAAATTTATTTGATTTCTATTATTCAACATATAGCGAATTAGAAAAAAAACTCATAAATAAATTTGCTAAAAACTTCAAATTTGATGATGGTTTAAAAGATGAAAATAAAGCAAGAATTATTGATTTATTTATTAAAGAAAATATATACATCTCAGAAAATGATTCTGAAAACTTAACAAATGTATTAAAAACTAAAACTGCAAATGAAACAGGGGTTATAAAACTATATATTGCCTTATTTGAAAAATTTGATGTTACGCATGAAATGGTTCTCACTAGCAACAGATTACAATTGAAATTTGATAAATATTTTGAGGCTACCAATTTTTTACAAGAATTTTTATTTTACTTCCCTGCATCAAAAAAATACCTATCTCCTAGTAAATTTGGCACTAGATTTGGTTTTCCACCCCCTTACTTCATGAATAATTTCGGTCTTTTTGTAACTGGATATGATATCAATGGTAAAAGAAAAGCTTTTTCAGAAGTGAAATTTATAGAAGGTATTCCTGCAAGCTTATCTAGTGATGAAATGTTAATAGAGGTAAATTTTAATACCAAAGATTTGACTAAAAACACGATAGCATTAGAGAGAAAATTAAATGGATATTATGCCATGAACTTACACCCTTTTATGAATCTTATTCAGCCAAACCGTATAAATGAGGTAATAGACCAATATTTTGTTCAGAATAGTGACAAAAATGCCAAGGTATTAAAAAGAGAATTTATTAATGAGGATCCAAGTCTTTTTGGAGTAAAACCTTTTGTGGTAAAATTTGATATTAGCTCAGAGTATTTTGTAGAAAAAAAAGGTGACAAATACCTTTTTAAACTTGGAGATTTAATAGGTCCTCAAATGGAAATGCAACAAGAGAAAAAAAGAATTTTACCTTTGGAAGCAGAGTTTAACAGAAGTTATTAT
>JABAZK010000188.1:0-47254 GCA_018608485.1 Flavobacteriaceae bacterium
AAAGAACTACAGATTACATCATTCAAAGAATGAATAATCAAAATGCTGTTATAGCACTTGATGAAGGGAAGTTTGTGGGTTTCTGTTATATAGAAAAATGGAGTCATGGCAAGTTTGTAGCTAATTCAGGATTGATAGTTCATCCAGATTATAGAGGTAAAGGAATTGCTAAACTGATAAAAGAGAAGATATTTAATTATTCTCGATTAAAATTTCCAGAAGCAAAAGTATTTAGTATAACCACTGGATTGCCAGTGATGAAAATGAATAGTGATCTTGGCTATAAACCAGTAACATTTTCGGAATTAACTAAAGATCAATCATTTTGGGATGGATGTCAAACCTGTAAAAATTATGATGTTTTACAAAGAACATCTCAGAGTATGTGTTTGTGTACTGGGATGCTTTATGATCCTAAACAAGCTAAAGCATCATCTAAAAAAACATCAATAAAAGTTTTTAAGAGATTAAAAAATATAAAACAATCACTCTTTTTAAAAAAAAATAAAAAATGAAAAAATTAGTATTAGCATACAGTGGAGGTTTAGATACATCCTATTGTGCAGTTCATTGTTCCAAAGATTTAGGCTATGAGGTTCATGCAGTAAGTATAAATACAGGAGGATTTACTGAATTTGAAATCAAAGAGATTGAAAGCAAAGCTTATCAAATGGGAGTAAAAACATATAAAAATATTGATGCTGTTGAATCGTACTACCATAAAGTAGTTAAATTCTTAATTTTTGGGAACGTTTTAAAAAACAACACTTATCCATTATCTGTAAGTGCTGAAAGAAGTATTCAAGCAGTAGAAATTATTAAATATGCTAAAAAAATAAATGCAGATTATGTAGCTCATGGAAGTACTGGAGCAGGTAATGATCAGGTTAGATTTGATTTAATTTTTAAGTCTTTAGCTCCAGATATAAAAATTATAACACCCATTAGAGATAATAAATTATCGAGACAACAGGAAATAACTTATTTACAGTCTAAAGGAATTGACATGTCTTGGTCAAAAGCTAAGTATTCAATTAACAAAGGACTTTGGGGGACAAGTATTGGGGGAGCTGAAACTTTGACTTCCTACCAATCATTACCAGATGAAGCATATCCATCTCAACTAGAAAAAAAAGGATCTGAAAAAGTTAAATTAACTTTTTCTAAAGGAGAATTAGTTGCGGTTAATGAAGAGCAAAGTTTACCACATAAATGTATAGAAAAATTAAACAAATTAGCCTCCAAATATGCTATAGGTAGAGATATCCATGTTGGAGACACTATTGTAGGTATCAAAGGAAGAGTTGGCTTTGAGGCAGCAGCAGCTATCATTACTATAAAAGCGCATCACTTACTTGAAAAACATATCCTTACAAAATGGCAATTACAACACAAAGAATACCAATCTAATTGGTATGGAACTCATTTGCATGAAGGATTATTTTTAGATCCTGTTATGAGGGATTTTGAAGCTTTTTTAGAGAGTAGTCAAAAAAATATTTCTGGTGACGTCATGGTGACTCTTCAACCCTATCATTTTGTATTAGATGGTGTTATTTCCAAAAATGATTTAATGAATACAGCTTTTGGAAGCTATGGTGAGGTAAATAATGGGTGGTCAGCAGAAGAGGTAAAAGGTTTTATAAAAATCTATTCAAATCAAAGCATAATTTTTCAAAACATGCACATATGAAACAGGTAGGAATAATTGGAGGAGCTGGGTATACAGCAGGTGAATTGATTAGAATTTTATTAAATCATAAAGAAGTTGCAATCAAATATATTTTCAGTACATCCAATGCTGGAAATAAAGTGAGTGCTGTTCATCAAGATTTAGTAGGAGATATAGATTTGATTTTTTCTGGGAACATTAATACAAATGTTGATGTACTATTTTTATGCTTAGGACATGGAAATTCGAAAGATTTCTTAGTTAAAACAGCTATTTCATCATCAACAAAAGTTATTGATTTAAGTTCAGATTTTAGGTTTAAAAATAATGCTATTTTTCAAGGAAGAGAATTTGTGTATGGGTTGCCAGAACTTCATAAAGAAAAAATTAAGAATGCTGATAATATTGCAAACCCTGGTTGCTTTGCTACAGCATTACAACTAGGTGTTTTACCGCTGGTATCTAATCATTTAATTCATGATGATATACACATAAATGCTGTGACTGGAGCTACTGGTGCTGGTACTTCATTATCAAAAACCTCTCATTTTACATGGCGAGATAATAATTATTCTTACTATAAACCTTTTGAACACCAACATTTAAAAGAGGTGTATCAATCGGTAAAACAGTATCAAGAAGAGTTCTCTTACGACATTAATTTTATTCCAACCAGAGGTAATTTTTCCAGAGGAATTTTTGCAACGATGTATACTCAGTTTTTTGGGAGTTTAGAGGATGTGATTAACGTTTATAATGAATTTTATAAAGATGCTGCACTAACCTTTGTCACCCATCAAGAATTGCATTTAAAGCAAGTTGTTAATACGAGTAAATGCTTAATTCATATCTCAAAACACAACAACAAATTATTAATAACAAGTTGTATAGACAACCTATTAAAAGGTGCGTCGGGTCAAGCAGTTCAAAATATGAATCTAATGTTTGGGTTTGATGAATCTGAGGGCTTGAAATTAAAAGGAACATATTTTTAAAATAAATAAATTATGAAAATAGCAATCATAGGAACAGGTAATTTAGGGTGCTCTATAGCCACTGGGTTAATTACTCAAAATGCAATTACCTCATTGTATTTAACCAGAAGAAATTTAGAAAATATTAAAGAATATAAAGGGTATTCAAATGTCTTTTTGACTTCTGATAATAGAAAAGCAGTTCAAAACTCAGACATTTTAATTTTTGCTGTACAACCTGCACATTTAGAAGGAATTTTAAATACTATTAAAGATTTACTGACAGAGAAACATGTTATAATTTCTACGATTACTGGTTATTCTGTTTCAAAAATTGAAAATAGTATAGGTATAGATAAGTATGTTGTAAGAGCCATGCCTAATACAGCCATCGCTGTAAGTAAATCTATGACTTGCTTGTGTAGTAATAAAAAAGGGGTAGAAAGAATTAAAATAGCTGAAGCTATTTTTAACAGATTAGGTACATCGATAATTATTCCAGAAAATCAAATGCAAGCAGCCACGGTAATATGTGCTAGCGGAGTGGCTTTTTGGATGCGATTAATTAGGGCAACAACTCAAGCTGCAATTCAGTTGGGGTTTGATGCGCATGAAGCACAAAAATTATCTATGTATACCTCTGAGGGAGCAGCACAATTATTAATAGCAACTGGAAATCATCCAGAGGAAGAAATAGATAGAGTAACCACTCCTAATGGATGTACTATAGAAGGATTAAATGAAATGGAACACAAAGGATTAAGTTCTTCTTTGATTCAGGGAATGGTGGCCTCTTTTAATAAAATAAATAGTATTAAAACAGATCAAATATGAGTTTGTTTAATGTATATCCGTTATTTGACATCAAGCCTGATACAGCTAAAGATGTTTTTATTTATGATGAACATGGGGTAGCGTATTTAGATCTATATGGAGGGCATGCCGTTATTTCTATTGGTCATTCTCATCCGAAATATGTTTATAATATTGCCAAACAAATTAATAAAATAGGATTTTATAGTAATTCTATTCAAAATCCTTTGCAAAAAGAACTCGCTGCAGAACTTGTAGAGACTTCAGGGTGCAATGATTATGAATTATTTTTGTGTAACTCGGGTGCAGAAGCGAATGAAAATGCATTAAAACTAGCATCTTTTCACACGAAGAAGAAGAAAGTTATTGCCTTTAAAAATGGTTTTCACGGAAGAACTTCAGCTGCAGTAGCAGTGACAGACAACTCCAAGATCATTGCACCGATTAATGCACAACAAGAAATAGAGCTATTTGATTTGGGTGATATTACTGGGGTAGCAAATGCATTAAGTAATAATGATGTTTGTGCGGTTATTGTAGAATGCGTGCAAGGTGTAGGCGGATTAGATGAAAGTACGACGAGTTTTTATAAAAGGTTGCATGATCTATGTAGAAAATTTAACGTGGTACTCATTGCAGACGAGGTTCAATCTGGTTTTGGAAGAACTGGTGATTTTTTTGCGTTTCAAAAACATAAAATTACCCCAGATATTATATCCATGGCAAAAGGAATGGGGAATGGTTTTCCAATTGGCGGAATTTTAATTCACCCAAAAATAAAAGCTTCGTTTGGACTATTGGGAACAACATTTGGAGGGAATCATTTAGCCTGCACGGCCTCTTTAACAGTTTTGGAGGTGATAAAAACAGAAAAACTTCAAGAAAATGCAAAGGTGATTTTTGATTATTTTAAAAAGAAAGCACAATCATTGCCTCATTTAAAAGCTGTCAAAGGAAGAGGTTTAATGCTGGGGTTAGAATTTGATTTTCCTATATCCGAATTAAGAAAAAAACTTATTTACAAGCATCACATTTTTACAGGAAATGCTAAAAACCCGAATGTATTAAGAATTTTGCCATCTCTAACCATACAGAAGAAGCATATAGATGTGTTTTTTACTGCTCTAAAAACAGAAGTATTATGAAGAAATATGTAACAATTAATGATATAAAAAATATTAGGCATACTATTCAGGAGGCTATTCAATTAAAAAAGAATCCTTATCAATTTGAAAATTTAGGCAAGAATAAAACCTTGGTAATGCTTTTTTTTAATGCTAGTCTCAGAACTAGGTTAAGTACTGAAAAAGCTGCCAAAACTCTTGGAATGAATGTGATGGTTCTGAATATTGATGATTGTTGGGATTTAGAATATGACAATGGAACCATTATGAATCTTACCAAAGCAGAGCATATTAAGGAAGCTGCTAATGTTATATCTCAATATGGAGATGTAATAGCTATTAGAATATTTCCTACCCTTACAAACAAAGAAAAGGACGAAACAGAGCAGGTGCTAAATAGTTTTGTAAAATATGCCACTGTACCAATTGTTAATATGGAAAGTGCCACGGCACACCCTTTGCAAGCGTTAGCAGATGCTATTACTATTAGTGAATTGAAAACAACTTCAAGACCAAAAGTTGTCTTAACCTGGGCGCCTCACCCAAAAGCTTTACCACACGCTGTAGCAAACTCTTTTATTAAAATAATGAAAGAAATAGATGTAGATCTTTTGATTACACATCCTAAACACTATGAATTAAATTCAAATATTACCAAAGACGTTCCTATTAGCCATAATCAGGTGAAGGCTCTCAAAGATGCAGATTTTGTATATGCTAAAAATTGGAGTAATTATCATGATTACGGTAAAATTATATCTGTAGATGAAAACTGGATGCTAACTAATGAAAAATTAGGAAATGCAAAGTTTATGCATTGTTTACCAGTAAGAAGAAATGTTGTTGTAGAAGATGCGGTTTTAGATGGAGAATACTCAGTGGTAATTGAACAAGCAAATAATAGAACTTATGCGGCTCAAATAGTGTTAAAAAACATCTTAAAAACATTGTAATGAAAACACTAAAAGTTATAAAAATCGGTGGAAACATCATCAATAACGAAGATAGTTTACTCACTTTCTTAAAAGGTTTTTCAAGTTTGAAAGGTCCAAAAATTTTAGTTCATGGAGGAGGTAAACTGGCTTCAGATTTATCCAATAAATTGAATATTCCAGTTCAATTAATAGATGGAAGAAGGGTTACAAATGCAGAAACTTTAGACATTATAACCATGGTTTATGCCGGTAAAATAAATAAAAATATTGTAGCCAAACTGCAAAGTTTTGGATGTAATTCTGTTGGGTTTTCTGGCGCAGACGGAAATACAATTATTGCAAATAAAAGATCTGAAACTCCAATAAACTACGGTTTTGCTGGAGATGTAGTAAAGGTTAATATAAGAGTACCTAAAATACTATTAGACAACAATATATCAAATATATTTTCAGCAATATCTCATGATGAAAAAGGTCAATTATTAAATACAAATGCAGATACTATTGCTTCCGAATTAGCGATTGCTTTTTCAAAAAATTATAAAGTTGAATTGTATTATTGCTTTGAAAAAAAAGGGGTGCTACAGTCTATTAATGATGAAAACTCTGTCATCAAAAAAATAAATAATAAAACCTACATAGAATTAAAAAAATCTAATATAATTAATGAAGGTATGATTCCGAAATTAGATAATTGTTTTTATGCGCTAGATCATCATGTTTCAAAAGTTTGTATAGGACATCCGACCATGCTTTTCGATCATCATTCTAACTTTACTACAATTCAAAAATTATGAGAAAAGAAAAATTAACTAAAGCTGCCATTTTATTATTGAAAAGTTTAATCAAAACACCTTCATTTTCTTCTGAAGAACATGAAACAGCCTTATTAATAGAATCTTGGTTTAAAGACTCTAATATCACTTTTAATAGAACTAATAATAATATTTGGGCTACTAATAAATATTTTGATGATACAAAACCAACCCTTTTGTTGAACTCTCATCATGATACTGTTAAACCTACAAATGGATATACCAAAGATCCTTTTGACCCAATTATTAATGCTGGTAAATTATACGGCCTTGGTAGTAATGATGCTGGAGGTTGTTTGGTTTCTCTATTGGCAACATTTTCTTTTTTTTATCATTACAAGAATTTAAATTATAATTTGGTTATGGTTGCTTCTGCAGAGGAGGAGAGTAGTGGTGATAATGGATTAAATAGCATGTTGTCTATTATACCTGAGATATCTGTTGCTATTATCGGAGAACCTACCTTAATGCAATTAGCCATTGCAGAAAAAGGATTGGTAGTTTTTGATGCCAAAGTAATTGGCACCCCAGGACATGCTGCTCACCTAAATGATGATAATGCCATTTATAATAGTATAGATGTACTAAGGTGGTTTCAGGAGTATACATTTGAAAAGCGTTCCGATAGTTTAGAGGATGTTAAAATGACAGTTACTCAAATACAGGCAGGTAAGCAACATAATGCCATCCCTTCTGAAGTAGCTTTAGTGGTAGATGTTCGTGTAAATGATAGGTATTCAAATAAAGAGATTGCTGAGATTTTGGAAAAAGAATCTCCTTGTTCTTCCATTGTTCCGAGAAGTTTACGATTAAATTCTTCTTCCATATCAGTTGAACATGACCTAATTAAAGCAGGGTTAGCATTGGGTAGAAAGACTTATGGATCTCCAACGTTATCTGATCAATCTGTTTTAAGTTGTCCTTCTTTAAAATTAGGTCCTGGAGACAGTACGAGGTCACATACCGCTGATGAATTTATTTATTTGAAAGAAATTGAAGAGGGGATTACCCTATATATTAAATTATTAGAAAAAACAATATTAGTTACTAAAGATGAAGCTCTGGGATAAAGGAATAAAAATAGACGAAAAAATAGAACAGTTTACTGTTGGGAATGATAGAGATATAGATATTTATATTGCAAAATACGATGTAAAAGCTTCTTTAGCTCATGCAAAAATGTTGTTTTCTATTGGTGTTTTAACATCAGTAGAGCTTGAGCAATTAAAGAAAGGATTGTCAATTTTAGAAAAACAAATTCATGAAGGAACATTTATTATTGAAACTCAATTTGAAGATGTACATTCTAAAATAGAATTTGAATTAACCAATATGTTTGGAGAGGTTGGTAAAAAAATTCATACGGCACGGTCTAGAAATGACCAGATTTTAGTTGCTTTACAACTGTACTACAAAGATCAATTACAAACAATAAAGGGTTTAGTGGGTGCTTTTTTTGAAACATTATTAAATCTTGCAGAACTTCATAAAAAATGCTTGTTACCCGGGTATACTCATCTTCAAGTAGCTATGCCATCTTCATTTGGTTTATGGTTTTCTTCTTATGCAGAATTACTAGTAGATGATGTATATCTTTTAGATGCCGCTATTAAAACAATAGATCAGAATCCACTTGGGTCTGCTGCAGGTTATGGAAGTTCATTCCCAATAGATAGGGAATTTACAACTAGAGAACTTGGATTTAGCACTCTTAAGTACAACGTTATAGCTGCGCAAATGGGAAGAGGTAAAAATGAAAGAACGATAGCAGCTGCTCTTGGAGGTATAGCAAACTCTTTATCTAGGTTTTCGATGGATATTTGTTTGTATATGAGTCAGAATTTTGACTTTATTGCTTTTCCAGATTCATTAGTTACTGGTAGTAGTATTATGCCGCATAAAAAAAACCCTGATGTATTTGAATTGATAAGAGGAAAGTCAAATAAAATTCAAGCTTTACAAATTGAAATGACTTTAATTACCAATAACCTCCCAAGTGGTTATCACAGAGATTTTCAACTTCTCAAGGAAAATATGATCAGTTCAATTGAGGAAATGAAAACTATTTTAGAAATTTTTAATTACTCGATACAACAAATTAAAGTGAAGAAGATAGATTTCCAAGATGAGAAATATAAGTATTTAAGTACAGTAGATTCTATTAATAATTTAGTGAATAATGGACTTTCTTTTAGAGAGGCATATCAACAAATAGGGGCTTTAGTGACAAATGGAACTTACGAGTATACCAATACCAAAGAACACACCCATATTGGTGGTATTCATAATTTATGTCTAAATGCTATTAGAAAAAAATTTCCTAGATAGTTTTAAATAATGGTAGATTGTCCAAGATGAATATTAGTGAAATTCACATTGGTATCATTAGGATTATTAATGAAATCTTCAATAAAATCTCCAACCTTAGAGGTGGTAACCATATCTGTTTTTGTATTTAAATCTGGTGTTGTGATTTGTAATTTTAAAGATTTATCTACAGCTTTTCTTACTAGAGCTGCTTCCTTAGTTAGTTGAAAATGATCTAATAACATAGCAGCAGATAAAATAGAGGCAATAGGGTTAGCTATGCTTTTTCCAGTTGCTTGTGGGTAGGAACCATGTATGGGTTCAAATAAGGCATATTTTTCACCAATTGATGCGGATGCTAGTAAACCTATTGATCCACCTATTACACTAGCTTCATCACTAATAATGTCTCCAAACATATTTTCTGTAAGAATTACATCAAATTGTTTTGGGTTTAATATCATTTGCATTGCAGCATTATCTACGAATAAGAAGTCTAGAGCTACTTCTGAATATTCTTTTGCTACCTCTCCAACTACTTTACGCCATAACCTGGAACTTTCTAACACATTGGCTTTATCCACTAAGGTTACTTTTTTACTTCTGGTTAAAGCTGCCTTAAAGGCTAAATGAGCTATTCTTTCAATTTCAAAACGATTGTATTCACACAAATCTGAAGCAGTGTTTCCGTCTTTACTAAGTTGCTTTTCTCCAAAATAAATACCACCAGTTAATTCTCTGTAGATACTAATATCTGTCCCTGTAATAATCTCTTTTTTTAATGGAGACTTGTCTAGAAGTGTTTCGTATGCTTTTACCGGACGGATGTTAGCAAATAACCCCAAAGATTTTCTAAGTTTTAACAAACCTTGTTCCGGTCTTACTTTTGCTGAGGGATCGTTGTCGTATTTTGGATGCCCTATAGATCCAAATAATATAGCATCTGAAGACATGCAAAGTTCTAGTGTTTCGTCTGGTAAAGGATTTCCAGTTTTGTCTATAGCTATTGCACCAACATTAGCTTCTTCAAAAATAAACGTATGGTCAAACTCTGAAGCTATAGCTTTTAATACTTTAATTGCTTCATTGGTTACTTCTGGTCCAATTCCGTCTCCTGGTAGGGTGGCTATTTTTAATTTCATTTTTTTTGTTTCCGAAAAGAGTGGAAATATAAGATTTTAATTTATAATAATTACTTTCTCTGAGTTTCAAAAGCCTCTATCATTTCTTTTTTACTCAATAGATAATCAATATCATCATATCCATTAATCATACATGTTTTTTTGTAAGGATCAATTTCAAAAGTTTCAAATAAATTTGTGTCAGCTATTGAGATAATTTGCTTTTCTAAGTCTACTAGAATTTCAGTTTCTGGTTTTTTATGGATAGTATCCATTAAAATAGTTAAAAAACTTGGAGATACTTGTAAAGGCAACAAACCGTTATTCAAAGCATTTCCTTTAAAAATATCTGCAAAAAAACTTGAAACAATTACTTTAAACCCATAGCCAACCAATGCCCAGGCTGCATGTTCTCTACTTGATCCACATCCGAAGTTATCTCCAGCAATTAATATACTTCCTGAGTACAAGGGGTTATTTAGTGAAAAAGCTGTGTTGGTATTTCCATTTTTATCAAATCTCCAATCTCTGAATACATTATCACCAAATCCTTTTTTATCAGTAGCTTTTAAGAACCGAGCTGGAATAATTTGATCTGTGTCAATATTTTCTATGGCTAATGGAACTGCTTTAGATGTTATTTTTGTAAACTTTTCCATTAATTTAATTGTTTAGTTATGTCTATGATTTTTCCCTCAACAGCAGTAGCTGCTGCAACTAAAGGACTGGCTAAAATAGTTCTAGATCCTTGACCCTGTCTTCCTTCAAAATTACGGTTAGAGGTTGAGACACAATATTCACCTTTTGGTATTTTATCGTCATTCATGGCTAGACATGCAGAGCAACCAGGTTGTCTTAATTCAAAACCTGCATTGTCAAAAATTTCTTTTAATCCTTCTTCAATTATTTGAGCTTCTACTTGTTTGCTTCCGGGAACTAACCAAGCAGTTACATTTTCCGCTTTTTGTTTTCCTTTAATAAAATTAGCAGCTACTCTAAAGTCTTCAATTCTTGAATTTGTACAACTACCTATAAAAACATAGTTAATTTGCTGATCTATTAACGAAGATCCTGCTTCAAAATTCATATATTCTAAAGACTTTTTAAAAGAACTATTATTTTCCTTAGGAATAGTTTCTGTAATTTTTATTCCCATTCCAGGATTAGTTCCGTAGGTAACCATTGGGCCAATATCTTCTGCATCAAAAATATATTCTTGATCAAAAACAGCATCAATATCTGATGGTAGGGTTTTCCAATAGGCTACTTTTTTGTCAAAATCTGTTCCTTTGGGAGCAAACTGTCTGTCTTTTATATAATTAAAAGTTGTTTCATCTGGAGCGATCATTCCGCCTCTAGCTCCCATTTCAATACTCATGTTACATACGGTCATTCTGCCTTCCATACTCATGTCTTCGAAAACATTACCAGCATATTCACAAAAATACCCAGTCCCAGAGTTGGTGCCAAGTTTAGAGATTATATATAAAATAACGTCTTTTGGAAGCACTCCTTTTTTGAGCTTTCCATTAACAGTTACTCGCAAACTTTTTGGTTTCTTTAAAAGCAAACATTGGCTTGCAAATACTTGAGCAACTTGGCTAGTTCCAATTCCAAAAGCGATGGCACCAAAAGCTCCATGAGTGGAGGTATGGCTATCTCCACAAACCATTGTCATACCCGGTTGAGTTATTCCAAGTTCTGGAGCCATTACATGTACTATTCCATTGTATTTGTGTCCTAATTCATACAGCGTAATATTATTGTCTGAACAGTTTTTTGATAGCTGTTCTAACTGATTTTTAGACAACTTATCTTTTATGGGCAAGTGCTGATTTATTGTTGGGGTATTATGGTCTGCAGTAGCAACAATTTGATTGGGTCTAAAAATAGGTATAGATCTTTCCTTTAGTTCATTGAATGCCTGCGGGCTAGTTACCTCATGAATAAGATGTTTATCTATATAAAGTACTTGTGGGCCTTCTTTGATTGTATCTACAACATGTTGGTCCCATATTTTATCAAAAAGTGTTTTACTCATCGTATCTTTCTAGTGAGGTCTGTGATTAAACTTTTAATATTTGATTAGAAATGCTAGTTGATTCTATGATTTGATGAATATCTTCATCATTAACTTCTTTCTTTTTATCAGCGAAACTTAAAAAATTAGAGTATACAATGTCTAATTGTAATTTTGTTAATTCATAACCTGCAATTTTTGCTCTGTAAGCCAATGCAGCCCTTCCACTTCTGGCAGTTAAAACAATGGCAGACTCTGTAACTCCAACATCTTTGGGATCAATTATTTCGTAGGTCTCACGATTTTTGATCACGCCATCTTGATGAATTCCAGAACTATGTGCAAAGGCATTAGCTCCAACTATAGCTTTATTAGGTTGCGTGTAGACACCCATACTTTCACTAACCAGTTGACTTAAACCATACAAATGCTTGGTATTAATATTGGTGTCTAAATTTAAATAAGGATGTTGTTTTAAAATCATTACAACCTCTTCTAAAGCAGTATTTCCTGCGCGCTCACCAATACCGTTAATGGTACATTCTATTTGTCTAGCTCCATTAATAATACCCTCTATAGAATTAGCAGTAGCTAACCCAAGATCATTATGACAATGACAAGAAATAATAGCGTTTTCAATACCTTTAACATGCTCCTTTAAATATTTTATTTTAGCCCCGTATTCGCTGGGTAGGCAATACCCAGTTGTATCTGGTATATTTAAAACTGTAGCTCCAGCTCTAATAGCTTCTTCACAAACTCTGGCAAGAAATTCATTATCTGTTCTACCGGCATCTTCAGCATAAAACTCAACATCTTCAACAAATGTCTTCGCATATTTTACTGCTTCATAAGCTCTGTGTAAAATATCATTTTTATTTGAGTTGAATTTGTATTTTATATGGGAGTCTGAGGTACCAATACCTGTATGAATTCTTGGCCTTTTGGCATATTTTAGAGCTTCAGCTGCAACTTCAATATCTTTTTTTACTGCTCTAGTTAGTCCACAAACAGAGGCATTTTTAACAATTTTTGAAATTTCTTCTACAGATTTAAAGTCACCTGGGCTAGAAACTGGAAATCCTGCTTCAATTACATCAACACCTAAAATATCGAGGCGCTCCGCGATAATTATTTTTTGGTCTGTATCTAACTTACAGCCAGGTACTTGTTCTCCGTCTCGTAGTGTTGTGTCAAAAATTTGGATGGTGGTATCTGACATTTATTAAAATATATTTTTGTATTGCCTTACGAATTTATATTTTGGATAGCTCTTAGACTTGTTTTAATTTTATATTATTACGATGTTCAACAAGATAATTAATGCTTAAACAATTAATAAACAATAACTTAGCAGGTTATTTTAAATATGACTAAATCTCAAAAAGATAATTTATTTCAATTAGTTAAATCGCTCTCAAAATCTGAAAAAAGGCAATTTAAATTGTATGTAGGAAGACTGGGGGTAAATACTGATTCAAAGTTTTTAAATTTATTTAATTTTTTAGACAAAGCTACTACATATGAAGAAATTTCAATTTTAGAGAAGAGCGGAATTAAAAAACAACAATTAGCCAACGTTAAAGCGCATTTATACAAGCAGATTTTAATCAGTTTAAAATTGAGTCCTTCTCATCAAAATGTTCGTTCTCAAATTAGAGAGCAACTAGATTTTGCTTCGATTTTATACCACAAAGGGTTGTACAAACAAAGTCTTAAAATTCTTGAAAAAGCTAAAGAATTTGCTATTTTGAATGAAGAAAAAAATCTTGCATATGAAGTCGTTGAACTAGAAAAAGTTATTGAATCTCAATACATTACAAGAAGTATAAGTAATAGGGCTGATGAATTAACAATACAAGCCAAAGAGTTAAGTGCCTTAAATGTATTGGCTAGTAAGTTATCTAATTTATCACTTCAACTTTATGGTATAATTTTAAAATCTGGGTACGTTAAAAATGAAGAAGAGAATAATTATATTAAAGATTATTTTTACAAAAGATTGCCTAAATATAATATTATTCAAATGGGTTTTAGAGAAAAGCTGTGGCTATACAAAGCTCATTTATGGTATAGTTTTTTAACTCAAGATTTTTTAAATTGTTATAAATATGCATCAAAGTGGGTGACCTTGTTTTACGAGAATCCTATAATGATTAATTCACATCCAGTATTTTTTTTAAAAGGGAATAATTATTTATTGGAATCTTTATTTTTTATCAGAAGAAAAAAACGTTTTGAAAAAACACTTCTAAGTCTTGAAAAAATTATTACAAGTGATGGATTTCCTAAAGATAACAATATAGAGGCCCTAAGTTTCTTATATATAAATCTTCACAAAATTAACTTATATTTTACAGACGGTAACTTTGACGAGGGTTTAAGGATTATTCCTAAAATTGATTCGCAACTGGTTTTATTTAAAAATAGAATTGATGAACACCATGTGATGACCTTTTATTACAAGTTTGCAAGCATGTATTTTGGTTCAGGAGATAACGATACTTGTATCTTCTATTTAGATAAAATTATTTCGAACAAATCGTTATCTATGAGACAAGATTTGTTGTGTTTTTCTAGAATCTTAAACTTATTTGCACATTATGAGGCTGGTTATGACTATCATATTGATACTTTACTTAAAAGTACGTATAAGTTTTTACTTAAAATGAATGATTTACATGAGGTTCAAAAAGAAATGATCAAGTTTATTAAAAGCTTACAAAATATTTATCCACAAGACATTAAAAAGGCGTTTATAAAATTACATTCAAAACTAAAAACTTTTGAAGATGACCCATATGAGAGTAGAGCTTTCTTATATTTAGATATTATCTCCTGGTTAGAAAGTAATATTCAAAATAAACCAATAGGAGAAATCATAAAAAATAAATATTCCCTAAATATTGATAGGTGATTTTATCAGATTCATAAAAGTGTCCCGTAAAACTACTTTTTTTTTTCTCAACTAAATTTAAGTCATACATTTGAATCGTGATACAAACTATAGAATACATAACTAATACACTACAAAACAAGATAATAGTCAACTTTTTTGTGATTATTACCATTTCTACTATTACCCTTTAGGGGTATATTTTTTTCATATAAATCAGGTTAATAATTCGAATTTCGATAGCATCGAAAAATCTATATAAATTTTCTCAAAACTTTTATAAAATGAAAGTATTAAAGTTTGGTGGTTCATCAGTATCCAGTCCAAAAAATATTGAAAAAGTATTAAATATTGTAGCTAATTCATCTGCAGAACAAAATGTAGTAGTCGTAGTTTCGGCATTTGGTAAAACAACAAATGCCCTGATAAAAGGTGCTAAATTGGCATCACAAAAAAATGAAGAATATCTTAAAGTTCTAAAAGAACTAGAAAATCATCATTTTGAGGTTGTAAAAGAATTAATACCAGTAAAGCACCAAACTCCGGTAAATAGCCATGTTAAACAATTGTTTAATCAGTTAGAAACTATATATGAGGGTTGTTTTTTGTTAAGAGAACTAAGCCCAAAAACTCTAGCTAAGGTTTCTAGTTTCGGTGAATTGCTATCTTCTTATATTATTGCAAAAGCTGCTAATGAAGAGTTTACAACAGTTTATAAAGATAGCCGAGAATTAATTGTTGCTTCAGATAATTATAACAATGCTAATGTAGATTTTCCTACTACTTTTAAAAAATGTGACGAATATTTTTCTACCCATTCACAGAAAGTAACTATTATACCTGGTTTTGTAGCTAGAACCATTCATGGAAAAACAACTACACTTGGCAGAGGTGGGTCAGATTTTACAGCATCAATCATAGCCGCTGCATTAAATGCTTCGGAATTACAAATTTGGACAGATGTAAGTGGTATGTTTACTGCCAATCCATCTATTGTAAAACAAGCATCTGTTATAGATCATATATCTTACCACGAGGCTATGGAACTTTCTCATTTTGGAGCAAAAGTAATTTATCCACCAACAATTCAACCAGTTCTAAGGAAAGAGATTCCCATAGTTATAAAAAATACATTTCAACCAGAAGATTCAGGAACTTTAATTACTAAAGAGACTAGTATAAATAAGCCAGTAAAAGGGATTAGTCACATAGAGGATATCTCATTAGTAACTCTTGAAGGGAATGGCATGGTTGGTATTCCTGGTTTTTCCAAACGTTTATTTGAAGTACTTTATTTACATCAAATTAATATTATTTTAATTACTCAGGCTTCCTCAGAATTATCTATTTGTCTTGCAATTTCTGACGACGATGCTGCTAAAGCAAAAACTATTATTGATGAGGTATTTGAATATGAAATTCAATTGCAAAAGGTAAAACCTGTTAAAATTGAAAAACAGCTTTGTGTCATAGCTTTAGTTGGAGATAACATGAGAAATTATCACGGATTAAGTGGTAAAATGTTTAGTGCTCTAGGAAAGAATAACATAAATATTCGTGCAATAGCACAAGGTGCATCAGAAAAAAATATTTCTGCTGTAATCGATAAGATAGAGGCAAAAAAAGCGTTAAACACGCTGCATGAGCGCTTTTTTGAAGAAAGAATTAAAGAATTAAATCTTTTTGTAACTGGAGTAGGTAACGTGGGAGAGAAATTTTTAGCTCAGATAAATCAACAAAAAAAATACATTAAAGAAAATTTAAAGTTAAAAATCAGAGTGATTGGTGTATCTAATTCTAGACAAATGTTTTTTGACCAAAATGGTATAGATTTATCCAATTGGAAAGAACTTTTAAAAAATGGAGAAAAGGCAGGAATTGACACTTATTTTTCTAGAGTTTCTGAGTTAAACCTTAGAAACAGCATTTTTATAGATATTACTGCCAATCAAAACGTTTCGGAGATGTATGAACCTTATTTAAGTCAAAATATTGCAGTGGTGACTTGCAATAAAATTGCCTGTGCTTCTAGTTCTGAAAATTATAATACTTTGAAAAATGTTTCTCGAAAATCGAATGTTTCTTTTCTTTATGAAACTAATGTTGGAGCTGGATTGCCTATTATTGATACGCTTAAGAATTTAATAGCCTCAGGAGATAGAGTTCATAAAATTCAAGCAGTACTCTCTGGGAGCCTAAATTTTGTATTCAATAAATTTGATGCATCAACAACTTTTTCCTCAGTGGTAAAACAAGCCGCTACTGAAGGATATACAGAACCAGATCCAAAAATAGATCTCAGCGGTATTGATGTGGCTAGAAAAATTTTAATCTTAGCCAGAGAAAGTGGTTTTAATTTAGAATTAGAAGACATAGAAAATAATTCATTTTTATCAAAAGAAAGTCTTGAAACTAAAAATAATGCAGATTTTTATCTTTCATTAGAGAAAGATGAATCTCAATTTCAACAGTTATTTTTGGAATCACAAGCAAAGAACTGTCGTTTAAAGTATGTGGCAGAGTTTAAAGATGGAAAAGCTAAAGTTGGTTTGCAAGAAATTGATTCTTCTCACTCATTTTACAATTTAGAGGGCAGCGATAATATTGTGTTATTTTATACAGACAGGTATTTTGAGCAACCTTTAATTATAAAAGGAGCTGGTGCCGGTGCTGATGTTACAGCTTCTGGTATATTTGCAGATGTTATTAGAACAGGAAACCTGTAGGGGTATATAATACTAATTAGAAAATAATAAGATGAAAGAAATTAAAATATTTACACCTGCTACAGTAGCTAATATCTCTTGTGGTTTTGATATTCTTGGTCTTTGTTTGGATACCGTTGGAGATGAAATGATTGTTAGAGAGGTGCCTGAAAAAGGAATCAAATTAACGAAAATCACAGGTCAGAAATTGCCATTAGAAACACATGAAAATGTTGCTGGTGTTGCAGGCTTAGCATTGCTTGAACAGGTAGATGCCTCTGTTGGTTACGAAATAGAAATATACAAAAAAATAAAACCAGGCAGTGGAATAGGAAGTAGCGCTGCAAGTGCAGCTGGTGCCGTATTTGCAATCAATGAATTGCTAGGTAAGCCATTTTCTAAACAAGAGTTAATTTATTTTGCAATGCAAGGAGAAAAATTAGCTAGTGGTACTGAACATGCAGATAATGTATCACCAGTAATTCTTGGAGGCTTTACCCTGGTTAGAAGTTATAAACCACTAGATGTTTTAAAAATTAATTCTCCTGATGATTTATACGCGACCATTATTCATCCTCAAATAGAAGTGAAAACATCAGATTCAAGGGCTGTTTTAAAAAATCAAATATCACTAAAAAAAATGGTTACTCAAATGGGTAATTTTGGAGGTTTAATTAGTGGATTATACACTAGTAATTATAATTTGATAGGAAGATCTTTGCATGATGAAATTATAGAACCCAATCGATTGGTTTTAATTCCAGAATTTAACAAAATTAAAAAGGGAGTTATTCAAGCAGGTGCTTTAGGTGCTGGTATTTCCGGTTCAGGACCTTCTATTTTTGCATTGAGTAAAGGAAAGGAAACTGCTAATATTGTTGGTGAAACAATGGCAGAAATTTACAACACCACAGACATAGATTATGATATTCATGTGTCAAAAATTAACCAACAAGGAATTAAAATTTTATAAATAAGTATGAGATATTATAGTCTAAATAATTCATCACCTTTGACCTCTTTCAAAAAAGCAGTTCAAAATGGAATCGCACCAGACAGGGGGTTGTATTTCCCTGAAGAAATTACTCCAATTTCTGAAGACTTTATAAATAATATTAGTGAATATTCTAATGAAGAAATTGCATATGAGGTAATCAAACAATTTATTGGAGATGAAATTCCGACTACTATCCTAAAAGAGATTATCAAAAAAACTATTTCTTTTGATTTTCCTATTGTTAATTTGGATAAAAATATTGGTTCTTTAGAATTATTTCATGGCCCTACGATGGCTTTCAAGGATGTAGGTGCAAGATTTATGTCTCAATGCTTAGAATATTTTAATCAGAAAAAAACTGAAGATATTACTGTGTTGGTTGCAACTTCTGGAGACACTGGAGGTGCTGTTGCTAACGGATTTTTGAATGCAAAAGGAGTTCAAGTAGTGATTTTGTACCCAAAAGGGAAGGTGAGTGAAATTCAAGAAAAACAACTAACTACTTTAGGCAATAATATTACTGCTCTTGAAGTAGATGGAGTATTTGATGATTGTCAAGAAATGGTAAAATCGGCATTTTTAGATAAAAATATCTCTAGAAATTTAACATCAGCAAATTCTATAAATGTAGCTAGATGGTTACCTCAAATGTTTTATTTTTTCTTTGCCTATAAGCAAGTTGCCAACCAATATAAAGATGTTGTATTCTCAGTCCCTAGCGGAAATTTTGGAAATATTTGCGCTGGTTTGTTAGCTCAAAAATTAGGATTACCCATCAAGCATTTTGTAGCATCAACAAATATAAATGATACCGTTCCTCAATACCTAATAAATGGGAATTATGATCCGAAACCATCTAAACCTACTATTTCAAATGCTATGGATGTTGGTAATCCAAGTAACTTTATTAGAATTCAAGAATTATTTGATAATAACCTGTCTAGCTTAAAAAAATCTTTTTCTTCATATAGTTTTTCAGATGATGAAACTAAAATAATGATGAAGAGTATACATGATAAATTTAATTATATCTCAGAACCACATGGAGCCATTGGTTATTTAGGTTTAAAAAAACACGGTTTAAAAACTAACGAGTTTGGTGTATTTTTAGAGACTGCTCATCCGGTTAAGTTTTTACAGGTTGTAGAAGAAACTCTTACAGTTAATGTAGAAATACCCCCACAAATTAAGCAAGTTATGAGTAAAGAAAAAGTCTCCATACTTATTTCAAATTATCAAGACTTAAAAAATTTCCTCAATAAATAGTAATTTTTATAATCACACTTACTTTCCAATGCAGAAATTTGAAAAGATATGTCCTAAAATATCTTTATCTACATCATATTCTCCAGTAATGTTTCCAAGATGTCTTAAGCATTCTCTAATGTCAATTGAGAATAGGTCTGTAGAGATTTTTAAATCAATTCCCTCTTGAACTGAGTTAATAGCGTTAAGCGCATTATTTAATGCTTCAAAATGACGAGAATTAGTAACGATCGTTTCATTATTACTTAAGGCACCTCTATTAACCAAAGAAGTTAATTCTTTAAGTAGGGTAGTAATCCCAATTTTTTCTTTAGCAGAGAGAAGAAGAATGTCTTTTACACTTGTAGTAATCTCTTTTCTTTGTTTCTCTGGTAAAGAATCAATTTTATTGGCAATTAATAACAATCGTTTATTTGGAAAACGATTTTTAATAATTTTAATTTCTTCAAGAAAAGAACTTTTAGAGCTTACAAACTTATTAGAATCTATAAGAAAAATTAGTAGTTGAGCATTCTCTGCCTTTTCAAAAGTCTTTTTTATACCAATACTTTCTACAATATCATTAGTCTGTCTAATTCCGGCTGTATCTATAAACCTAAAAGCAACCCCTTCTATGATCAATTCATCTTCAATAGCATCTCTTGTAGTGCCAGCTATTTCTGATACAATGGCTTTTTCTTCGTTAAATAATGAATTAAGTAACGTTGACTTTCCTACATTAGGTTCTCCTATAATAGCTACTGGAATACCATTTTTCATCGCATTTCCAAAAGAAAAACTATCTATTAACTTTTTTAGAACTGAAGAAATAGTAACAACTAATTCTTTAAATTTGGTTCTATCTGCAAACTCTACATCCTCTCCAGAAAAGTCTAATTCTAATTCAATTAGAGCGGCAAAATCTAATAATTTAGTTCTAAGGTCCTTTAATTCATTTGTGATTCCTCCTCTCATTTGCTGAATTGCTAATTGATGAGAGGCTGAGGAGTTAGAAGCGATAACATCTGCTACAGCTTCTGCTTGACTAAGATCCATTTTTCCGTTGAGAAATGCTCTCATGGTAAACTCTCCATTGTCTGCCATTCTACAACCATTTTTAAGAAATAATTGAATGATTTCCTGTTGTATATAAGAAGATCCATGACAAGATATTTCAACTACATTTTCTCCTGTGTAAGAGCTCGGATTTTTAAAAACAGACACCAATACCTCGTCTATTATTCTATTGTTCTCAATAATATGTCCTAAATGTATGGTGTGAGTTTTTTGATTCTTCAGTTTTTTACCGCTAATTGAATTAAATTTTTTAGAGACAATATTAATAGCGTCTTCACCCGAAATTCGAATTACAGAAATAGCTCCTATACCTGAGGGTGTTGCTAATGCTATAATAGAATCATTTTGAATCATATTGCAAATATACAAGGTTCATAGGTTTTATAACTTAATTGTAACAAGTAGTTATTAAAAGCGTCAAATAGATATATTTTAAAAATATGATGAAAGAAAATAAACAATTATTGGTAATTATCCATTTGAGTCAATTTTTAGATTTTATTACTGGAATAGGTGGTTTTGTTGTGCCGCTTATTATTTGGCTATTAAAAAAAGATGAAATTTATGAATTGGATTATCATGGTAAAACAATATTAAACTTTAGAATCTCTATGTTTATTTATACACTAATATGTATTCCTTTTGTTTTTTTGTTTGGAGTTGGTATTTTAGGATTTATAATTTTAGGATTTATATACTTAATTTTTCCTATAGTAAATGCAGTTAGGGCTAGTAATAACCAAACACCACACTATCCTCTTAGTATAAAGTTTATAAAGTAATTTAAGAAATAGATTGATTGATATAATCTTTATAATCTTCAAAGAAAGATTCAAATTTAGACATAGATTCTAGATAAAAGAGGTAACATTCTTTCCAAGTTTGTTTGTTGTAAATACTAAATTTACTTTGATGTAATTGGTAAATTCGATGTATTTTTTTTCCTGAGTCTAATTCATATTCTCCATCAAATAGTATAGTTAGCTTATAATCACGTTCCAAAATGTTTTTTAATGACAACAATTGTTCAAATAATAATTCATTAGCAATTTTATCTGGATGTTCAAGATCTAAGACTACCATGGCCTTTTTCCTATCTGCAACAAATTTAAAACTTACCCCTTTTATTTTGGTATTATAAAGTATCCATTTTCTGGGAAAAGATTTTCCAAAACTAGTCCAAAACTCCTTTCTTAATAATGTAGATTGTTCTTTGCTAAACACAAATTAGAGTATAAGTTTATGAAAATAGGGTTTTATTAACCATGAACTGTTGCTTTAGTACCCCTAGATTTCATCATTTCTGCTTCAAAAGCTAATAAGTTTTTCCATTTTTCATCTACAGTTTTTCTATCCATATATTTTCTTGCATATCCTAAAAATAACGTGTAATGATTTGCTTCTGACACCATTAAATCTTTATAAAATTTTGAAAGCTCTTCATCTTGCATATTTTCAGAGAAAACTTTAAAACGCTCACAACTTCTGGCTTCGATGAGAGCAGCTACCAGTAATCTGTTTATCAAAGCAGTTTGTCTATCCTTTGTTTTTGGGAAGAATTTTTGTAATGATTTAGCATAGTCGTTGTGTTGTTCTCGTCCTAATACAAAGCCTCTTTTTATCATTAACTGATGAACCATCCTAAAATGTTCTAATTCCTCAATAGCAATATCACTCATATCTTTCACTAAATCTGTCTCCTCCGAATAGTTTATGATGATAGAAATAGCATTAGCAGAGGCCTTTTGCTCTGCAAATGCATGATCAGTTAGTATTTGTTCTAAATTATCTTCGGCAATTTCTGCCCAAGATGTTGACGTTTCAAATTGTAGTCCTAGCATTTGCGATATAATTTGTTTTAACCCTAATCAAAGATTATTTAATTTTTTAGATGATATTATTTCAAAAAAATAGATAAAATATTTTAAAATCTATGAGTTCAGTAGTGAAGCTAATTCTCTTCCATATTTTATAAAAGCTATTGTTTCATCTGTTCGAGCTAGCTTTATTTTGTCAAAAATAACGATTGATTCACCATTGCTTTCTAGATGATAAATCTGATGATTTTCAAAAAAGTGAATAATTTTTTCTGTAAAAAAAGATCTAATCTCAGATTCATTTTCTCCCATCAGTAAGAATTTTTTTGAGAAATCTGGATACATTTCAAAATCAATATCTTTGTATCCAGTAAAAGCCATTACACGATCAAATATTTTTCCTAGTACTCCTTCTTTTTCCATAGTGAAAATGGGTAGTTTTTTATCTAATTTTAATACCATTAGAGTTGTATTGAAGGTTTCAGCAGTAAAAGCTTTACCCTCATTAAAAGTTACATCTGCAATTTCCCAGGACACACCTAAATCTTCATAGGTGCCTTTTAGACAATTGTATTTACTTTCTATAGGTCTAATTTCAAAGAAATGGAATTTTTTTAAGTAAAGAGTATTCCAATCAACTTGACTACTGTATTGATACTCTTTTTCAGTAGCTAAATTTCTTAATCGTTTTTGTCTTTGAGATAATTTTTTAGAAGAATTATTTAAACTAATTTTTAAAGCTCTATTATATGTTGTAGAGGAAACATGAGAATCTAGTCCAGTAATGAATACCCTACCGCCAGAATCTCTTTGAGATTTAAGGAATTCAACTAGATAATCCATGTAGGTAATACCAACCAATCTTGTTTCTGATAAATCAATATTTACATTAGCTCCAGAAGGAATTTGAGTTATTAGATTGTCAACTTTTAGAATACCTAAAAAGTTTGCTATTCCTCTAATTTTTAAATCGAAGCTCCCATCTTTAAGCTTTACCAATTTAGTGCGAGATTTATACACCATCTTAAAAAATTGAGGAATGGATAATCTTGCTAAAAGCATATGAGTAATCAAAGCCAATAATAAACCACCTAATAAACCAATTAATAAATTGGTGTAGATTGTAAGGATCATTGTTCCTGTAAAGAAAATAAGTTGCTCAATTCCTTGGTTGTATGCTTTCTTGAAAACAGCAGGAGATGCTAATTTAAACCCAGTATATACCAATAAAATAGCAAAAGCAGATAGCGGTACTTTTCTCATAATGGGACTTAAAGCCACAATAAAAAGAAGTAATAATATTCCTTGATACATATTAGACCATTTTGTTTTGGCACCGTTATGAATATTTACCGTACTTCTTATAATTACTGCAATTATTGGCAAACCACCTATGAGGCCAGCTACCATAGTACTTAGGCCAATCCCTGTTAGATCTTTATTTAAGTCTGTTTTTCTTTTGTAGGGGTCAATTTTGTCAACAGCTTTGGCAATTGCAAGTGACTCAATACTTGTTATAATCAACATAGAAAATACAGTCGTCCAAAATTCAATTGTATTAACTTTATTAAAATTAGGATGCATAATAGAATCCATAATATTATCTGGAATGTCAAGCAGTAAATGAGGGCCTATTTCATAGGTTTTACCCAGAAATGAAAGTGTTTGTTGGTCAAAGAAGTTAAAAAGGTATGCAAAAGGAATAGAAAGAGTTATAACCCACATTGGAGCCGGTAAAAAATGAAAAAAACGGTAACTTATTTTAGAGTGCAGTAATAATAAAAATAATCCTGTAAGTGAAATGAGGATGACAAAAGGATTAGCTTGAGGTAAATATAAAACTGCATCTATAAGGTTTTGTATAATACTAGGACTATCAGAATGAGTTCCTAAAGCTACATGGATTTGTTTAGCAAATATGATAATTCCAATTGCTGCTAGAATACCATGGATTACTGAACTATGGAAAACTTCTGCTAATCTTCCCAGTTTTAATATTCCTAATAACATTTGAATTGCACCAGAAACAACAACTGCTGCTAAAACATAATTAAAGGCTTGACCTGAACCATCATCCATTAAAGCAATACCAAGAAGTATCACACCAATGACACCTTTTGCAGGTCCGTTAACTGATATGTGACCACCTCTGTAAAGTGTTGTAACTATTCCTCCAACTACGGCTGAAAAAATACCTGACATGGCAGGTGCACCTGCTGCCAAAGCAATACCTAATGAAAGAGGTAAAGCAATGAGCGCAACACTTATAGCAGCAATTAAATCACTTTGCCAATTTTCAGTTAATCCCTTAATACCAGTTTTGGGTTTAATTTGCATATAATTGATTATCTAATAGATTTAAATAAAACTAAATAGCTAAAATACTAAATATTCGTTATTGTATCGATTGACTTGTGTAGGTTTTGGGTTAAATATTATAAATGATTTTTTAAAATGTATTTGGTAATTTTAAATATTAATAAATACATTACATAGTGCCCTCAAATAGAAGCTTGTAAAATAAATATTTTAATATTCTAGAATATTTTTTATGCATGTATTTTTGTATTTTTAAAGAAATATTATTTGGTATGTTAGAATTAGCAGGAATAATTATTTTAGGAATATTAGCACAGTGGTTTGCTTGGAGATTTAAAATTCCAGCAATTCTTCCATTGATATTAATTGGACTTTTGGTAGGTCCTATAGCAGCAGAGTTTTTAACAGACGATCATACAAAGTATATTGAACCTGTTTGGAATGGTAGCAAAGGATTGTTTCCTGGAGATGGGTTGTATTATTTTGTTTCATTGGCCATCAGTATTATATTATTTGAGGGTGGCTTAACCTTAAAAAGAGATGAAATAAAAAATGTTGGGCCGGTAATAACAAAATTAATTACCCTAGGATCAGCGGTTACTTTTTTTGGAGCTGGTTTTTTAGCACATTTTATTTTTGAGCTAAATTGGGAATTGTCTTTTTTGTTTTCTGGATTAATTATAGTTACAGGACCTACGGTAATTACACCTATTTTAAGAAATATTCCATTAAAAAAAGATATCTCTACAGTCTTAAAATGGGAGGGAATTCTCATAGATCCAATAGGTGCGTTAGTGGCAGTACTGGTATTTGAGTTTATAAGTGTGGGTGGTGATAGTGGTTTCACTAAAACGGCATTATCTGAATTTGGGAAAATTATACTATTTGGAACTTCTTTTGGTTTCACTTTTGCTCATGCACTCACCTTTGTGATTAATAAAAAATGGATTCCTCATTATTTATTAAATGTGGTCTCTTTGTCTACAGTTTTGCTTGTTTTTGTAGAATCAGAAATATTTGCACATGAATCAGGTTTATTGGCTGTTGTAGTGATGGGAATGGTTCTTGGAAATGGCAAATTAAAAAATTTAAAAGAGCTATTGTACTTTAAAGAATCATTGAGTGTTTTATTAATTTCAATTCTATTTATTCTTCTGGCTGCAAATATTAATATGGAGGATTTAATGCTTTTATATAATTGGAAAACCGCGATTATTTTTTTTCTTATAGTGTTTATTATTAGGCCTTTAGGTGTTTTTATCAGTACTTATAATTCAAACTTAAAATTTAATGAAAAGTTATTCATAAGTTGGGTTGGCCCTAGGGGTATAGTTGCAGCTGGTATAGCTTCTCTTTTTGGAAGTAAGCTTCTAAAGCAGGGAGTAGAAGGAGCAGAATACATAACGCCTTTAGTGTTTATGATAGTTCTTGGAACTGTTTTATTAAACGCAACAACAGCTCGTTTATTTGCAAAAATCATTGGAGTATTTTTGAATTCTTCCGATGGAATTTTAATAGTTGGTGCCTCAAAATCTTCAAGACTTATAGCTGAATATATTCAAAATCTTGGGAAAAGAGTGGTCCTAATAGACGCCAATACATCTTTTATAGAACAAAGTAGTAACATGGGGTTGGAAGCGTATTCTGTGAATGTATATGATGATGATCTTTCAGACAATATTGAGTTGAATGATATTGGTTACTTAATAGCTCTAACAGGTAGTGATGCAGTAAATAAATATGCATTAAAAAACTTTTCTCCCATATTTGGAGAACGTGGAGCTTATCGATTAGCTACTGCTGATGAAGTGAAGAATCAAAATTTTGAGAATGAAAAACATTTTTTTACTCCAAAAGATGATTTTATAAATTTAAGTGAAGCAGCTAGAGATTATCCATCCATTTATGAAACAGCTATTTCATCAGAAAACGAATTTAATGAAACATTAGAAAAACTTCATAATCGAATAGAATCCGTACCATTATTTGTTAAAACAATAGATAATAAAATATACACCCTTTCGGATTTTTATTCTAGGCAGCTAATAAAAAAAGATATTATGCTGGTTTATCTTGGAGATAAAATATAAATAGGATTACAGATCTAGTTGAAAAGTGTCTTTTAAGTCTTTAAGAAAAGCATTTTTTTCTAGAAGTTTGTTGTACTTTTCTTGAGGAGTATATGCAAACTTCTTTTGTATAGTTTCATTAACTACAATATTTAAAGAAATACCGTAGTTGTTTAAAGATTCCCTAATAAATTTTATTAGTTTTGGTTTTACTTGTTTTAATTGGTCTTCCATTAGCTTATTGGGTAAAATAAACTGAATATAAAAGTTTTCTTGAAGTGTTGGTATGTCTGTAGCTAAAATAGAAGCGATACTTTTTTCGCCTTTTATTATTAAAAATTTTTGAAAGTCTTTCCATGCTGTTTGTAATTCACTTTCTGTAAAAGGTTTTCTTGGGTAATCATCATAATTAATTTCAGTAGTAGTCTTTTTTATGTCTTTTTGTTGATGAATACTTTTTAAAGAAAGAGAATTACTTCTTCTTTTTATATTTTTTAAAATTGGTGGTTTAGATATTAGAGTACTTGATGCTAAAGGCTCTTTATCGACAACCTTTGGTGGTGTTTTAAGATCGTCTTTAGCTTTAACGTCTGGTATTATTTCCTTTTTTAAGGGGGGTGAGATAGAAGTAAAAAATGTAGCTGGAATTATATAGTTAGATGGTTTTTTTTTTTCGCCATCGAAAGTGATGGAGGCAATTTGCATCAAAGTTAATTCAACTAAAAGTCGTTGATTTTTACTTATTTTATAATTTAATTCGCATTGATTGGCTTTTTCTATAGATTGTATGAGAAAGCTTATAGACGCTTTAGAGGATTGATTTAAATACTTCTTTTTAGCATTATCACCAACTTCAAGTAAGTTGATAGTTGCCTTGTCTTTGGCAACCAACAAATCTCTAAAGTGAGAGGCTAGTCCACTAATAAAATGGTGCCCTTCAAATCCTTTAGACAAAATTTCATTAAAGTTATTTAACACATCAGGAATTTTATTTTCTAATAACAAATCTGTCATTGTAAAATAAGTATCATAGTCTAAGACATTTAAATTTTGAGTTACAGCCTCACGAGTTAGGTTTTTTCCAGAAAAACTAATAACTCTATCAAAAATTGAAAGAGCATCCCTCATGGCGCCATCGGCTTTTTGTGAAATTATGTGTAAGGCGTCATCATCTGCTTCAATGTTTTCTTTTGCAGCTATTTTTTTTAAATAATTTTTTGTGTCTAAAACAGTTATTCTCTTAAAATCAAATATTTGGCAACGTGATAAAATTGTGGGAATAATTTTATGTTTTTCTGTAGTAGCTAAAATAAATATAGCATGAGCTGGAGGTTCTTCTAATGTTTTTAAAAAAGCATTAAAAGCCGCTTGTGATAACATGTGTACTTCATCTATAATATACACCTTGTATTTTCCGGTCTGAGGAGGTATTCTTACTTGATCTGTTAAACTCCTGATATCATCTACAGAGTTATTGGAAGCAGCATCTAGTTCAAATATATTAAAAGCAAAGTCTTCATCATTAGATTCAGCCCCTTCTTCATTGATTCTTTTTGCTAAAATTCTAGCACAAGATGTTTTTCCAACACCTCTAGGCCCAGTAAAAAGAAGAGCTTGAGCTAAATGATTATTTTTAATGGCATTTTCTAAAGTATTTGTTATCGCTTGTTGCCCAATAACATCCTCAAAGAATTGAGGTCTGTATTTACGTGCAGAAACGATAAAATGCTCCATAATCTAAAGAATAAATTTTGTCTAACAAATGTAAGTATCTACCTTAGTATTTACAATATGCTTTCTTAACAAAAGACTAAAGTTGTAAACAAATTGTAAGAATCATTTAATTTTTAGACTACACAATAAATTAATAAATTTCATTTATGAAAAATCAACAAAGTATACTGGCTATCATCGTAGTTTTTTTAATCTTAGTTACATATGGTTTCACCAGAGAGGCCAAACAAAATGAATATCAAGTAAATAAAATTTGTGCTTCAGACAAAGTAGCCTATTTCGCAAGTGGCTGTTTCTGGTGTGTAGAATCAATTTTTGAAAGTGTTGAAGGAGTCAACGAAGCGATATCAGGATATGCTGGTGGTTTCACCAAAAATCCTACTTACAGATCTATAGGGACAGGAAGAACAGGTCATGCAGAAGCAGTAGCCGTATACTACAATCCAGAAATTGTTACTTTTAAAACTTTAGTAGATGTTTTTTTTGGATCACATGATCCTACTACAAAGAACGGTCAACACCCAGATTATGGAAGTCAGTATAGATCGATTGCTTTTTATAAAACGATAGATGAAAAAAATCTTATAGAGGCAGCTATTCAAAAATTAAACAAAGAAATATACAATAATAAAATAGTGACAGAGGTAACAAAGTTTTCAGTTTTTTACGAAGCGGAAGACTATCATCAAAATTATGAAAAACGAAATCCATATGATCGATATGTTAGAAATGTATCTATACCACGATTAACGCGTTTTCAGAAAAAATTTCCCGAGTTATTGAAGTCAACACATTAAACCAAAAATGGTATTTTAATCTTTCTCACCAAAGGTGTAAATAATTGTTTTTTTATAAAATAAAACGCTACAAATTGCAGCGTTTTATTTAATTATTTATCCTCTGTATATTTTTTCATATAAGTCATCATAAATATTTTTTATAATTTCTCGTTTCATCTTCATAGTAGGTGTTAGATGACCACCATCTATAGTCCATTCATTGGGTGTTAGTTCAAACTTTTTTATTTGTTCCCATTTCCCAAAGCTCTTATTGCATTGATCTACCTCTATTTGAATTCTATCGATGATAATTTGAGCCCCAGCAATTTCTTCACAAGAAGTCCCAATTTTGTGACCTTTTCTTTCAATCCAATCTCTTATAAAAACAAAGTTTGGTTGAATTAAAGCAGCTGGCATTTTTTCATTTTCACCAATTACCATTACTTGTTCTATAAATAAAGATTGCTTTAAATCCCCTTCAAGAAGAGGTGGAACAATGTATTTACCTCCAGAGGTTTTAAACATTTCTTTTGTTCTACCTGTAATTTTTAAAAATCCATCGGAGTCTATTTCACCTTTATCACCAGTATGAAAATAACCGTCTTTAATAACCTCAGCAGTTTTTTTTGGGTCTTTGTAATACCCTTGCATCACATTTGGTCCTTTTACTAATATTTCACCATTTTCAGCAATTTTTACTTCCACATTTTTTAAAATTCTACCAACTGTTCCAACCCTAAATCCATGAACACCATTTTGTTCCATAAAACTAACAGAGGTTACTGGTGATGTTTCAGTTAATCCATATCCTTCCATAATTGGCATTCCAGCAGCCGCAAAAACTCTAGTTAATCTTTGTTGTAAAGCAGAAGCTCCAGAAACCATTAATTTAAGTTCACCTCCTAAGGCTGCTTGCCATTTTGAGAAAATTAGTTTACGAGCCAACCCTAATTGTTTTTCATACCACCAACCATTGGCACCATAAGGTTCATATTTTAAACCAAGATCTACTGCCCAAAAAAACAGTTTCTTTTTAATACCAGTTAATTCTTGTCCTTTTAAGACAATACTATCATATATTTTTTCATACAACCTTGGAACAGCTGTCAATACGTGAGGCTTAATTTCTTGTGCATTTTCAACTAATTTTTCTACCCCTTCAGCAAAATAGATTTCTACACCACAATATTGGTACAAATAAAGTATCATACGTTCAAAAATATGACATACGGGTAGAAAACTTAAGGCTTTGTCGTTTCCTTTGGTTAACGGAACGCTTTCTTCACTTGTTAAAACGTTTGATACAATATTTCCGTGTGATAACATTACTCCTTTGGGCCTTCCAGTAGTTCCAGAGGTGTAAATGAGCGTTGCTAAATCTTCACTTTTTACTGCATCTTTTCTGGCTTCAACATCACTTTGATTTGATGTGTCTTTTCCAAGTTCTAGGAGTTCCTTCCAATTTTTTTCATCAGATATCTCATCAAAAGTATACACCTCTTTTAACTTTGTATTTCCTTTAATTTTATTGATTTTTTCTACAATAGATACATCAGATACAAAACAATAAATAGATTCAGAATGATTTAGTACATATTCATAATCTTCTTTAGATATGGTAGGGTATATGGGTACATTTTGAGCACCGGTTTGAAGAATTCCTATGTCTACAATATTCCATTCGGTTCTATTTGTTGTAGAAATAACAGCAATTTTATCATTTGCTTTTACTCCTAAACGAAGCAAAGCTCTACTGATAGTATTTGCTTTAAATATGTACTCTTCACTTGAAGTTGATACCCATTTATTCCCGTATTTTGTAACCAAAGCATTTTTTAGGTTATATTTTTTTTGGGAAAAGTAGGGGAAGTCAAATAATCTGCTTATTTCTGAAGACATAAAGTAATTTTAATTTTATATAAGTTATGAAGCCAAATTACAAAAAACCAATAGATTTCACAATATGATATTTTAGGGTATTATTTCTTAAAGATTATATATTTTGTTGTATAAATTTTTATGTTTTTCTAAAATTATTTTTCTTTTCATTTTAAGAGTTGGTGTTAAGTGACCAGATGTAGCAGTCCATTCCTCCTTGGTGATTTCAAACTTTTTGATTTGTTCCCATTTACCAAAATCCTTGTTGCAAACATCAATTTCTTGTTGAATTCTATTTCTTAATTCTTTGCTGTCCTGCAAATTATTAACCTTATATCCTTTTCTTTTAATCCATTCATTTACGTATTCGAAGTTTATTTGGATTAAAGCTGCAGGCATTTTTTGAGCTTCACCAATAACCATTACTTGTTCTATAAAACGAGATTTTTTTAATTGACTTTCTATAACAGTTGGAGCAATATATTTCCCACCAGAAGTTTTGAAAATTTCTTTTTTCCTATCAGTGATTTTTAAAAAACCTTCAGAATCGATTTCTCCAATATCTCCAGAATGGAGATATCCATTTTTAATTGTTTCTGCTGTTAAATCATCTCTTTTGTAGTATCCCTGCATTATACAATGTCCTTTCATTAAAATCTCACCATCATCTGCTATTTTAATTTCTATTCCTTTTAAGGCTTTACCAACGGTACCTATTTTTAATGAATTATTTCTTAAATCGTTTAATGTAGCCCCAGGCGAAGATTCGGTCATTCCATATCCCTCATAAACTGGAATACCCGCTGCAGTAAAAACTTTAATTAACCTCGGTTGAAGTGGTGCGCTTCCGGAGATCATAAATTCTAAATTATTACCCAGTGCTTCCTGCCATTTTACAAAAATTAGTTTTCTTGCAATTTTTAATTTAAAGTGATACCAAGATCCGTTTTTTTCATAAGGTTCATATTTTTCTCCTAGCTCTAAGGCCCAAAAGAAAAGTCTTTTCTTTAAACCGGTTAAGTTGCTTCCTTTATCTACAATTTTATCAAATATTTTTTCTAGTAATCTAGGAACAACTGCCATCATGCTAGGCCTAACCTCTCTGATGTTATCACCTAATAACTCAATGCTTTCTGCAAAATAGGTGCTAAAACCCATCATTTGTGAATAATAACCAGCTGTTCTTTCAAACACATGACTAACAGGTAGGTAACTGATTGTTTTTTTACCAGGACCTTCAATATTTAATCTATCTGCAGTTGCTTTAATATTTTCAACAATATTGTGATGAGACAACATAACTCCTTTTGGAGTTCCAGTTGTACCAGATGTATAAATAATTGTTGCCAAATCTTTTGGCTTAATAGATTTTTTTAACTCCTCTACTTTGGCTTGAGATGTTTCATCTTTTCCCAGCTTTAAAAAAGATTCCCAACCAATATCTGATTGCCTATCTATTCTAAATACTTCTTTAAGCTGAGTTTTATCTAGAACTTTTTTAACTTTTTCATAGATATCATCACCAGCAATAAAACAATACTTAGAATCTGAATGATTTAATACATATTGGTAATCCTTTTCTGATAATGTGGCATATAAAGGAACATTTTGTGCACCAATCTGTAAAATACCTATATCTAAAAAATGCCATTTAGGTTGATTCACTGGAACTATGATGGCTACTTTATCATTTGGCTTTAATCCCAATTTTAATAAAGACCTACTAACATTATTAGAAATAGTAATAAAATCTTGACTTGAGTAACTTTTCCAGTTGTTTTTTTCTTTATAGACTAACGATTTATCTTGTGGATAATTATTTTTTTGATATTCTATACAATCAAAAACACGTGTTATTTTATTTATCATGTTGGTTTTATAAGACAGCAAGATAAAAAAAATAGGTTTCATTTATGAAACCTATGTTTACTGATGATAAATTTATCTTCACAAAAAAATTATAGGTTAATACTTAATAAAAAAAATAACAAAATTTCAGGTAATTTAAAACTGGAAAAATACTTGTTTTTTTATTTTTTTGAGTTAATCCATTTTCTAGCATTTTCAAATGCTTCTAACCATGGAGAAACTTCATCTTTTCTTCCCTCTGGGTAGTGAGCCCAGTTCCATTGAAAAGTAGATCTTTCTATATGTGGCATTGTGGCTAAATGTCTTCCAGTTTTATCACACATCATTGCTGTGTTAAAATCTGAACCATTAGGATTATGGGGATACTCTTGATAACTATACTTGGCTACGATGTTGTATTTATCTTCTTCATAAGGAAATTTAAACTTACCTTCTCCATGAGATATCCAAACACCCAGTGTTGATCCAGCCATACTGGACAACATAACAGAGTTGTTTTCTTGAATTTTTACAGATGTAAATGCACTTTCATGTTTTTTAGAATCATTATAAGTCATTTTTCCATGAATGTCATGGTCTGGATTTATTAAATCCAACTCCATCCATAATTGGCATCCATTACAAATTCCCACACTCAAAGTATCTTCCCTTTCAAAAAAAGATTTCAGCGCTTTATTAGCTTTTTCGTTGTATAAGAAAGCCCCTGCCCATCCTTTAGCAGATCCAAGAACATCAGAATTAGAAAATCCTCCAACAGCTCCAATAAACTGAATATCCTCCAAAGTTTCTCTACCAGAAATTAAATCTGTCATATGAACATCTTTTACATCAAAACCAGCTAAGTACATTGCATTGGCCATTTCTCTTTCAGAATTACTTCCTTTCTCTCTAATAATGGCCGCTTTAGGTTTGGAAGTAGTTTTGTCTATTGTTGGTAAAATTCCTGTAAAATTTTCAGGAAATTTATAGTGTAAAGGTTGTTTTTTAAAGTTGTTAAATCGATGCTTAGCTAATCCATTAGCTGTTTGTTTTTGATCTAGTAAAAAAGAGGTTGTGTACCAAGTATCTCTTAGTTCTGAAACATTTAAAGAAAAAGTATCTTCATGGTTTTTTATTGTTAAAACTTCCTCTTTTACAGCAGTACCAATCGTAAAAAATTCGATATGATGATCTGTTAATGTTTTTTCTATTTGAGAATTAGCTTGAAAAATAATTCCAGCATTTTCTGAAAATAATAGTTTTATGGAATCTTTTTCAGATAAAGAGGTAAGGTCTATGTTTGCACCAATATTGTTATCTGCAAAACACATTTCAAGTAAAGTTGTAATTAAACCTCCTGAGGCAATATCATGCCCTGAGTAGATTTTATCTTCTTTTATTAGATTTTGAATAATGTTAAACGTATTTTTTACAAAAGCTGAATTTTTAACATCAGGAGCTTCGTTACCAATCGTATTTAAAACTTGATTAAATGAACTTCCTCCTAACTTGTATGAATCTTGTGATATATTTATATAATAAATAGAGCTGTTATTATGTTTCAAAACAGGTTCAACAACTTTACTTATTTGATCACAATTACCTGCAGCTGATATAATTACTGTTCCTGGAGAGATTACTTCTTCATTAGAATATCTTTGTTTCATAGATAAAGAATCTTTACCCGTGGGAACATTAATTCCTAAGTCTATTGAAAAATCAGAAATTGCTTTTACTGCCTCAAATAATCTAGCGTCTTCACCTTCATTTTTACATGGCCACATCCAATTTGCGGAAAGAGAAATACTTTTTAAATTATCTTTTAATGGAGCCCATATCATATTTGTTAGTGCTTCGGTAATAGAATTTCTACTCCCAGCAGCAGGATTTATTAATCCAGAAATAGGTGAGTGGCCAATAGCAGTAGCTACTCCTTCTTTTCCATTATAATCTAAAGCCATTACTCCTACATTATTTAAAGGAACTTGCAAAGCACCAACACATTGTTGTTTGGCAACTTTTCCGCCAACGCATCTATCTACTTTATTTGTAAGCCAATCTTTACAACCAACAGCCTCTAGTTGAAGAACTTGTTCTAGGTAGATTTGTAAATTTTTTGTTTTATATCTAGAATTCTTGTAGTTTCTTTTTATTGTAGTATCAGACATAATGGTTTTTGGAGAGCTTCCAAACATATCTTCCAATGCTAGATCCATTGGGGTATCTCCATTATTTTTAGATTCAAAAGTAAATCTATTATTTCCTGTAACATCTCCAACAGTATACATTGGTGAACGTTCTCTATTTGCAATTTTTTGTAGAGTATCTGAGTGTTTTTCCGCTATTACCAATCCCATTCTTTCTTGAGATTCGTTCCCAATGATTTCTTTAGCAGATAATGTAGGGTCACCAACGGGTAATTTATCTAAATTTATTTTACCTCCCGTATCTTCAACTAATTCAGATAAACAATTTAAATGTCCACCAGCACCATGATCATGAATAGAAACGATATAATTTTCATCACTTTCTATCATTCCTCTCACTGCATTTGCAGCACGCTTTTGCATTTCAGGATTAGATCTTTGCACGGCATTAAGTTCTATTCCTGAGGCAAACTCTCCAGTATCTGCAGAAGAAACTGCAGCTCCTCCCATTCCTATTCTATAGTTTTCACCCCCTAAAATAACAATCTTGTCACCTTTTTTAGGAGTGTCTTTTAATGCTTGACTGGCTTTTCCGTAACCAATACCACCAGCTTGCATAATTACTTTATCATATCCTAGTTTTCTGGCAGCTGATGTGCTACACGATGAATTTTCTTCGTGTTCAAATGTTAGTACAGATCCTGTAATAAGTGGTTGTCCAAACTTATTTCCAAAATCTGAAGCTCCATTAGATGCTTTAATTAAAATATCCATAGGAGTTTGATATAACCATGGACGTTCTTTCATTTTTTGTTCCCAAAAGCGATCCTTTGTCAAACGAGAATAGGAAGTCATATACACAGCTGTCCCAGCTAGCGGTAATGACCCTTTTCCTCCAGCCAATCGATCTCTAATTTCACCTCCAGAGCCAGTAGCAGCTCCATTAAAAGGCTCTACAGTGGTAGGGAAGTTATGGGTTTCTGCTTTTAAAGATATTACAGAATCAAATTTTTCTGTTTTATAGTAGTCTGGAATATCTGCTCTTTTTGGGGCAAATTGTTCTACAGTAGGTCCTTTAATAAAAGCCACATTGTCTTTGTAAGCAGAAACAATATCATTTGGATGTTGTTTAGATGTTTCTTTAATCATTTTAAAAAGAGAAGTAGTTTTTTCTTCTCCATCAATGACAAAAGTTCCATTAAAAATCTTGTGTCTACAATGTTCAGAGTTTACCTGTGAAAAACCAAAAACTTCAGAATCTGTTAGTTTTCGATCAATTTTATTAGAAACATCCTCTAAATACGTTATTTCCTCCTTGTTTAAAGCCAAGCCTTCTTTTAAATTAAAGGCTGCGATATCATCTATCAAAAAAATAGGTTCTGGCTTAATATTTACAGAAAATATATTTTGATTCAGAACTGAGAATTTTTGAAAGATCATTGAATCATAATCAGTGAAATCTTTATCAACATGATTGAATTCTTCTATCCTTTTAATGCCTGAAATTCCCATATTTTCTGTAATTTCAACAGCATTCGTGCTCCAGGGAGTTATCATTGCAGATCTTGGGCCAATAAAAAAATCATCTATGGATGCTACTTGTTTATTAGTTTCTTTTGAAACTAGCTCAGAGCAAGAAAATAACCATGTTAGTTTATTTTTATCTTCTTTACTTAATTCTTCTGTTGTTTGAACAGCAAATACCTTGCTGTTTGGGTTTCCAAAGAAATTGATCATTCTGAATATGATTTGTTAAATTATCTAGCAAATTTAAAAACTTTCACTCTTAAGTTTATTAAACTAAACCTCTTTTTTCAAAGGTTATAAATCATTTATCAACAAAAAAATCAATATATTGAATGAATATATATAAAATTGTATTTTTTTAGATGAATATTGAGTCTTTAGATTTTAAAAATCGTTTAATTTTTAAAATTAAACGGTCCTGTACCATGAACAGAATCTTATTTTTAAAAAATACATACTCTACTATAAACTATTGCAGAATACTATAGTCTTAGTATAAATTTTTTACATGAAAAAAATCTCAAAAGTAGTAAGCTTATTAGGTCTTCTTTTTATTTTAATTAGCGGAACCATAGACTTAGATGACTTATTTAACTACGAGAGCCAAAATATTCCATCTTACATAACAAAAGATAATACACCAGAATCCAATCAAATCAACAACCAAATTACTACTTTGGGAAGAGTTTTATTTTATGATAAAAACCTATCTGAAAATAATACGGTGGCATGTGCTAGTTGTCATCAACAAGCTTTTGCTTTTAGTGACCCCTTAGTATCTAGTGTTGGATTAAACGAGGGTACTACAGGCAGACACTCTATGCGTTTAGTGAATAGTCGATTTTCGAATGAAGAAAAATTCTTTTGGGATGAAAGAGCAGCTAGCCTAGAAGATCAAGTTACACAACCCATTAAGGATCATTTAGAAATGGGTTTTAGTGGAACTAATGGTGATCCAGATTTTAATGATTTAATAACAAAACTTTCGGCAATAGAATATTACCAAACATTGTTTGAGTTTGCTTATGGAAATACTACTATTAACGAAGATAAAATTCAAAGAGCTTTGGCTCAGTTTGTAAGAAGTATCCAATCATTTGACTCTAAATTTGATGTTGGACTTAGTGAACAACCTAACCTAAATGCACCTTTTTCAAACTTTACACCACAAGAAAATTTAGGGAAACAACTATTTTTAAATCCACCTCCAAATGGTGGTGCAGGTTGTGCAGGTTGTCATGCACCTCCTGAATTTGATATTGACCCGAATACATTAAATAATGGGGTAATTGGTGTAATTGGGAGTACAACCGATATAGATTTAACCAATACTAGATCACCCTCTTTAAGAGATTTAGTAAATCCTGATGGGAGTTTAAATGGTCCTTTGATGCATGATGGAAGTATGACATCTTTGTTACAAGTTATAGATCATTATAACAACATACCAAATAATTCTGCTAATACTAACTTAGATAATAGGTTACAAAGACCTGGCAATCAAACTCAACAATTAAACTTAACTAGTAACCAAAAAAATGCCTTAGTAGATTTCTTAAAAACGCTAACAGGTTCAGCTATTTATACGAATGAAATATGGTCTGATCCTTTTGATGATCAAGGAAATATTTCTATTGTAGGAGACCAATTATCATCTAATGAATTTATTTTTGATAAGTCTATTGCTGTTTTTCCAAATCCAGTTACTACAGACTTAACTATTCAAATAGAGACTGGAAGCTACAGAGTAACTATCTATAGTTTACTGGGAAACATGATGATAGATAAAGAAATTTCAGGTACTAAAAGAATGAACCTTCAATCTTTAGCCAAAGGAGTTTATATATTAAAAATCCAAGATCTAGATTCCAATAACTTTTTTAATAAAAAGTTTATTAAACATTAGAACAATTTTCTGCTTACTTTTTAATAAATTTTCTAGTGATTGAACTACTGTTATTAGATATTTTAATGATATATACCCCACTTTTTATGATAGAAACATCCATTTTATTATTTGAAGGCTCAATGATATTTTGAATCAATTTTTTTCCTAATAAAGAGAATATCTTTACCGTTACTTTTTCATTGCTTCGTACGTAAATATAATTCTCTGTTGCTGGATTTGGATAAATGGATGTTTTTTTATCCAAAGAGTAGTTTGTTTCAGATAGTACAGTATCCCAAATATTTTGAACATATTCTGGGTGATCTATAAAAGGGTTTCTGTTTCCCTGAAAATCGTAAGCTTCATTATTCCTTAATATTTCTCTATCACTTACCTCGTCTTCATTATGCCATTTGTATAGTAATTGCAGATACCAAGTTTCATATACCTGATCATTAGTTCCGTTTAAAGGGTTATTAGTTGTGGTATGACTGTCCCAAGTATTACTTGTTACGTCGTCCTCATATCTTACTGCGAAATACAATAGCATTCTTGCTATATCTCCTTTGAATTCATCGATGGGTTCAAAAACAACTCCTGAATATGAACCATAGGTATTTTGCCCTACTTTTGAACCATTATTAGATGTCCATGTTGCATTTGAAACTTCACCAAAGGGGTAATTGCTTCTTCTGCTGTTTACATAACCATCAGAGGGAACAACATGATGAATATCTGTTCTCATAGGAAGTTGCTTATCGAAAAAACCTTGTGGAAAAATATGTTCTCTGTTGTAGCAATCATTTTCAGAATCGTAATTTAAACCACTTCCACAATTTCTATCGTTATGATTATAATTATATGAATCTGTTCCAGTAGGATTTTCAGAATACATGTCTAATACGGTATTGTCATTTTCATAAAAAGTATCATTATCTGATGTTACATAAGCATTATATAAGGCACCATAACCTTGATCTTCATGACCATTTGAAATGATAGTTTTTAATTGACTTTTTAACGTATACCCGCTACCAGTAGCACTGTTGTAATATCCAGAGGGTATTTGTGCATGAATATGAATACCAACCAAAAGTAACAGTATTGAGAATATATTTTTTAACATCAGTATTTTATTAGTTATTATTTTTCTCCAACAACGCCATGTAAAACCCATCAAAACCAGAGGTGTGAGCAAATACTTTATTGTCTTTAATTAGTTTAAAATCTTTTCCTGATTCAGAAGCTAGAAATTCGGTTATCTGATTTTGATTTTCAGAGGGCAATACAGAACAAGTAGCATACACAAGTTTTCCGCCAGATTTTACCATTTTAGAATACTTTTGTAAGATATCTTGCTGTACTTTCTTAATATTATCTAGAAATTCTGGTTGAAGCTTCCATTTAGAGTCAGGATTTCTTCTTAAAACACCTATTCCAGAACAAGGAGCGTCAATTAAGACTCTATCTGCTTTATTATAAAGTTTTTTGATGGGTTTGGTAGAGTCTATGACTCTTGTGTCTATATTGTGCACTTTGTTTCTTCTAGCTCTAATTTTTAGCTTTTTTAATTTACTCTCGTAAATATCCATGGCAATAATCTGTCCTTTATTCTTCATAAAAGAAGCTAAATGCAATGTTTTTCCTCCAGCACCAGCACATGTATCGATAACTTTCATACCTGGCGCAACATCTAAATATTCAGCTACTAACTGAGAAGAGGCATCTTGTACTTCAAAATATCCTTTTTTAAATACTTCTGTTCTAAAAACATTCGCTCTTTCTACCAATCTCAATGCATCTGAATGATTGGGTATAAATTCAGTGAAAATACTTTCATCTTGAAGTTCTTTTTGAAGTTCTTCTTTGGTAGTATTTAATGTATTGGTTCTAAGTATTACTTCTGCTTGTTTGTTTAGAGCGGCCAGTTCTTTAGTCCATAATTCTTCGCCAAGTTCTGAAACAGCAACTTCATCTATCCAATCTGGAATAGATTCTCTAAACTTTCTAATTTTTGAAAGTTCGTCAAATTTTCCTTTTATACGTCTAGTAGGTGTGGGCTCTATTTGATTCCAGTCTGGTAACGCTATGCCTTTTAAAACACACCAAACAGAAAATAGTCTCCACAAGTTATTTCTATCAAAAGGCTCCTTAACCTCAGCTATCTCTGCATATAAACGCTTCCAGCGAACAATTTCATAGATGGTTTCTGCTACAAATTTACGATCACGGCTTCCCCATCGTTTATCCCTTTTAAGCGCTTTTTCTACTGCTTTATCTGCATAGACACCTTCATTAAAAACATCTCTAATACTATCTATTACAGTGTACACTAAGTTTCTATGTAATCTCAACTTACAAAAATTTAGGGTACAAAGATACTAAAGACTTTGAGTTTAAAACCTTAATCTTTTTTCTTTTTAGTAAAGTCTTTAAAGATGACTTTTCCTCTTTTTTCTATGATGTAAAAAGACACATAAACTTCATCTTGTTCGTTTCGAAGTTTTATAGGTAAATTATTTCTAGTCACCTTAAATCGATCGTTTAGAATTACTTCACTCCTACACACATTAATGGAATCAAAAGGAATTTAAAATTTAAATATCATTAAATATCATTAATTTAGCATTAAATCTAAGAACTAATGAATCTAAATAATCCTATTTACTACATTAGAGGTATTAGTAATGCTAGAGCTAGTAAACTTACATCAGAAATAGGGTTAAAAACTATAAATGATCTCCTCCACTTTTTTCCATACAGATACATAGATAGAACAAAATTTTATAAAATTAATGAGCTAGTTAATAATACCTCAGAGGTTCAAATAATTGGAGTCATTACCCAAGTAAAAACGGTTAAACAAAAGACAGGGACAAGATTAATTGCTAGATTTCAAGATGAAACAGGTTTCTTGGAATTAGTTTGGTTTAAAGGACATAAGTGGATCAAAGATTCCTTAAAAATAAATACTCAATATGTTGTTTATGGAAAATTAAATCACTTTAAAGGAATGTTTTCCATAGTTCATCCAGAAATGGATATTTTAAATGATTATAAGGCTAAGCTTCAAACTAAATTGCAACCCATTTACTCTTCAACAGACAAATTAGTAAATAGTGGAATAAGTAATAAAGTGTTTAGGGGTTATATTCAAGAACTTCTTCAACAAATATTTGAAAAAATTGAAGAAAGTTTGTCTTCGGAGATAATTTCCGCTCATAAACTAATAGGAAAAAAAGAAGCGTTGCTTAATATTCATTTTCCAACATCTCCTCAAATGTTAGAAAAAGCTCAATACCGTTTAAAATTTGAAGAATTATTTTTCATACAATTACAGCTAATCAGAAAAAAAATCATTAGAAAAAACAAAATTAAAGGGTATGTCTTTAACCAAGTTGGAGAGGTGTTTAATGAGTTCTATGCAGAGCATCTTCCTTTTAAACTTACCAATGCACAAAAATTAGTATTAAAAGAAATTAGAAAAGATGTAGCCTCTAATGCTCATATGAACAGATTATTACAAGGTGATGTAGGTTCAGGAAAAACAATAGTAGCCCTTTTAACAATGCTATTGGCTATAGATAATGGCTTTCAAGCTTCAATTATTGCGCCTACAGAGATTTTAGCAACTCAACATTATTATGCGATTAGTGATTTATTAAAAAAAATGAACATTTCAGTAGATTTATTAACAGGCTCTACTAAAGTAAAGAAAAGAAGAGAAATTCATGAAAATTTAGATAATGGTCAACTTCATATTTTAATTGGAACACATGCAATTTTAGAGGAAAAGGTATCCTTTAAAAATTTAGGAATAGCAATTATAGATGAACAACACAGGTTTGGAGTTGCTCAACGCTCTAAAATGTGGAAAAAAAATAAACTGCCACCACACATTTTAGTGATGACTGCTACACCTATTCCAAGAACACTGGCTATGAGCGTTTACGGGGATTTAGATATTTCTGTAATAGATGAGTTGCCACCGGGTAGAAAAGAGGTACAAACAGTCCATAGATTTGATAAAAATAGATTAGCTGTTTTCAATTTTATGAAAAAAGAGATTGAGAAAGGAAGACAAGTCTATGTTGTATATCCACTAATTCAAGAGTCTCAAGCTATGGATTATAAAGATTTAATGGATGGTTTTGAAAGTATTTCAAGAGAATTTCCGATACCTAAATATCAAATTAGTATTGTTCACGGTAAAATGAAAGCTCCAGACAAAGAATATGAAATGCAACGTTTTGTTAAAGGAGAGACTCAGATTTTAGTTGCTACAACTGTTATAGAGGTAGGAGTGAATGTACCCAATGCTAGTATTATGGTTATTGAAAGTTCAGAACGTTTTGGATTAAGTCAACTGCATCAACTTAGAGGTAGAGTAGGAAGAGGAGGAGACCAAAGCTATTGTGTATTATTATCTGGAATCAAATTATCCTCTGAAGCCAAGACTAGATTAAAAACAATGGTAGAAACTTCAGATGGTTTTAAAATTGCCGAAGTAGATTTGAAGTTACGTGGCCCTGGAAATATGATGGGTACCCAGCAGAGCGGTGTTCTAAATCTTAGAATAGCAGATGTTGTTAAAGATTCACCAATTCTTTACAACGCTAGAAATGCTGCAATAGATCTTTTAAAAGAAGATCCAAACCTTCTAAAACCGGAAAACAATCAAATTCATAAAACATTTGCTGAAATTTCTAAAACCTCTGGAGCTTGGTCTAACATCAGTTAGAATACCACATAGGATTATTCTTTAAAACCTTACTAAATATTGGGCAATTTTTATGATGTGCTCCTTCTAAATACCCGGTACTCATTAAAAATTCTCCTGTAATTTCTCCACCAGTAAATTTAAATGTCTTTTTAAACAATTTCACCCATTGATCTTTAGTTTTTGGATGATGATGATCTAACCACAATTGAAAAGATCCCATTTTTTGTTTAATTTTCATGATAACAGAGGCATTGTGAATAGCAGCATTTATTTTTAGTTTATTTCTAATGATTCCAGTATTATTTAAAAGACGATTTATATCTGTTTGATTATAGTTAGCAACCGATTTGATATCGAAATTTGAATAAGCTGTCCTAAAGTTTTCTTGTTTTTTTAAAATAATATCCCAAGACAAACCAGCTTGATTAATCTCTAAGATTAATCTGCCAAATAACTCATTATCTGAATATATAGGAAAACCATATTGGGTATCATGATACAACTTGTGAATATTGTCTTCTTTTTGATTGTAAGCGAAATTACAGTATGAATTAGATGTTTCCATAAGGAGATGATACTTGTGATTTTATATAGATTGATTCATGTTATAAATAAATTAATTTGTGAGTATGTGAATACTATATCTATACATATTGTAAATTTAAAAAAAACTTCTATTTAAGACTTTAATTTATTTAAATTTGCAGTTAAATCTTAAAAGTTAGATGAAGATATCATATAATTGGTTGAAACAATTTTTACAAGTTAATTGGGAGACCAGTAAAACAAGTGAATTACTCACGGATCTTGGATTAGAAGTTGAAGGCGTTGAAACTATTGAGTCTATAAAAGGGAGTCTTGAAGGTATTGTAATTGGTGAGGTTTTAACATGTGTTCAACACCCTAATGCAGACCGTTTAAAAATAACTACTGTAGATTTGGGATTAGAGATTCCTGTACAAATTATTTGCGGAGCACCTAACGTTGCGTCTGGACAAAAAGTACCGGTAGCAACCATTGGAACCACTCTATATGATGATAAAGGAGCTGCTTTTAAAATTAAGAAAGGAAAAATAAGAGGAGAGGAGAGTCATGGAATGATTTGTGCCGAAGATGAACTAGGTTTAGGAACCAGTCATGAAGGTATTATGGTTCTTGATAAGAAGTTGAAACCAGGCACACCCGCTGCAGAAGTTTTTGATATAGAAACAGATCATGTTTTTGAAATTGGCTTAACTCCTAACAGAGCTGATGCAATGAGTCATTACGGAGTAGCAAGAGATTTTCGTGCAGGACTTATACAACATGGTATTAATTTAGAATTAATAACACCCTCTGTTAGTGATTTTCATGTAGATGAGAGAAGACTTCGTTTTGATATAGAAGTAGAGAATAAAGATTTAGCACAACGGTATTGTGGAATATCTATAGTAGATATTGAAGTTAAAGATTCTCCAGAATGGATTCAAAACAATCTAAAAGCCATAGGGATTTTACCTAAAAATAATGTGGTAGATATCACTAATTATGTATTACACGAGTTGGGGCAACCTTTACATGCTTTTGATGCAAATAAGATTAAAGGAAATAAAGTTCTAGTAAAAACATTAAAATCTGGAACAAAATTCACAACGTTAGATTCAATTGAAAGAGAGTTACACGCAGAAGACATCATGATTTGTGATGGAGAATCTAATCCAATATGTATTGCAGGAGTTTTTGGAGGAGAGAAGTCGGGCGTTACAGACAAAACAACTTCAATTTTTTTAGAAAGCGCTTATTTTAATCCAGTTGCTATCCGTAAAACAGCAAAAAGACACGCTTTAAATACAGATGCATCTTTCCGATTTGAAAGAGGTATAGATATCAATTTTACAAAGTATGCATTAAAAAGAGCTGCTCTACTAATAAAGGAATATGCTAATGGAAAAATTGCATCAGATGTGATGGATTTTTATCCTGAAAAAATTGAAGATTTTCAGGTGTTTCTTTCTTACGAGAACGCTTTTCGTTTAATTGGTCAAGAAATAGATAAAGAAACTATAAAAAATATTTTAGCTTCTTTAGAAATAAAAATTAATAGTGAAACGGAGGGAGGCCTTGGCCTTACCATTCCTTCCTATAGGGTTGATGTTCAAAGAGAAGCAGATATTATTGAAGAAATTCTTAGAGTTTATGGTTACAATAATATCAAGTTTTCTCATAAATTAAATTCTTCAATCTCCTTTAATACAAATAAAGAGGTAACATTAGAAAACAGTATTGCTAATCAATTAACCAATTTAGGTTTTAATGAAACAATGGCAAATTCTCTTACCAAAGAGGAGTATATTACTTTTTCAGAAAATCTAAAATCAGAGTTTAATGTAACCATGCTAAATCCGCTTAGTAATGAACTAAAAGTAATGAGACAGTCCTTGCTTTTTAGTGGTTTAGAATCTATTTCTTATAATATTAATAGAAAAAACAGTTCATTAAAATTATATGAATTTGGGAAAACCTATCACAAATATGAGAGGGGATATCAAGAAGATAAACATCTCACCCTATTTGTCTCAGGAGCTAAAACAAAGGATAGTTGGACTCATGTATCTAAGAACTCAGATTTCTTTTATTTAAAAGGAATAGTGATGTCTATTTTAGAGAGAATAGGAGTAACAAATCTAAAAACTAGCCCAGTTAAATCTGACCTATTTTCTGAAGGAATAGCATTTAGTTTAGGTAAAAATAAGTTGGTAGAATTTGGTGTTATCAATAAAAGAGTTTTAAAAGAATTTGGAATTAAACAAGAAGTATTATTTGCAGACTTTGATTGGAAATCATTAAATGAAATTTCAGGGAAAAAGAAAATAAAAGTTTCTTCATTACTAAAATTCCCCTCGGTAAAAAGAGATTTAGCCTTGTTAATTGATGAAAAAGTAACCTTTAAAGAAATATATAATCTTTCATTTCAAGTAGAAAGAAATTTACTTAAAGATGTGGGGTTATTTGATGTGTATCAGGGAGATAAGCTTCCTGAAGGAAAAAAATCTTACGCTGTTAGTTTTGTTCTTCAAGATAGTAATAAGACGCTTAAGGATGCCCAAATAGATAAAATTATGCAAAAATTACAACAGTCATTTGAAAAAAATTTAGAGGCTGTTTTAAGATAATAATAAGCTCCTTTTGGAGCTTTTTTTAATAAGATATGTACAAATTATTCATTCGTCGATTTCTTTTTTTATTTGACCCAGAAAAAATACACTATGTTACTTTTTCGTTAATTCGTTTTTTTTGTAAAGTTCCTTTTTTCTCTGCAATCTTTAGAGCGATGTATCTTATTGAAGATAAACGTCTAGAAAGAAATTTATTTGGTATTACATTTAAAAACCCTGTAGGATTGGCTGCTGGTTTCGATAAGAATGCTGTGTTATATAATGAATTGGCAAACTTTGGCTTTGGTTTTATAGAAATTGGAACAGTAACTCCAATAGGTCAGGAAGGAAACCCTAAAAAGAGATTATTTAGACTAAAAGATGACCAGGGTATTATTAACAGAATGGGCTTTAATAACGATGGCTTAGAAACTGCGATTGAGCAATTAAAGAAAAACAAAGGAAAGCTCGTTATTGGAGGTAATATTGGTAAAAATACTCAAACTTCTCCACAAAATTACACCAATGACTATGAAGAATGTTTTAAAGGACTTTACCCTTATGTAGATTATTTTGTATTAAACGTAAGTTGTCCAAATGTAGGAAGTCATGAGAAGTTAAATAATAAAGAATATTTGCTAGAATTAATTTTAGCTATTCAAAATCTAAATTTGTTAGAACCTACTCAAA
>JABAZK010000188.1:47354-48696 GCA_018608485.1 Flavobacteriaceae bacterium
CTATTCAAAATCTAAATTTGTTAGAACCTACTCAAAAACCAATCTTATTAAAAATTGCTCCAGACTTAAATAACAATCAACTAGATGAAATTATTGAAATAGTTGCAGAAACAAAGATAGATGGTATCATAGCTTCTAACACATCTACTTCCAGAAGCGGGTTAAAAGCTTCAAAAAAACAATTGCAAGAAATTGGAAATGGTGGACTTAGTGGTTTACCAATAAAAGAGAAAAGCACAAGAGTAATTAAATATTTGAAAGATACTTCCAATAAAGCATTCCCTATTATTGGAGTAGGGGGTATTCATTCTGCCGAAGATGCACTTGAAAAAATAGAAGCTGGTGCAGATTTAGTTCAAATATATACTGGTTTTATTTATGAAGGACCAGGGTTAATCAAACAGATAAACAAAGCATTATTAAAGTGATTTTTAAACAGTAAAAATGGACATATTAATTTCATTTGTTTTGGCTGTTTCCTTATTGGCAATATCTCCTGGTCCAGACAATATTTTTGTTTTAATGCAAAGCGTTGTTCATGGTAAAAAATATGGTATATCTACTATAGCTGGCTTAATGAGTGGTTGTTTGGTTCATACAACATTTGTGGCTTTTGGTGTTTCTACCATTATTAAAGAAAACAATACTTTTTTTTTAGTTATTAAACTTCTAGGAGCAATTTATTTATGTTTTTTGTCCTATAAGGTGTTTAAAAGTGATGCTACCATTACAATGACAACTCAAAACATTCAAAAAAAAACACTATTTCAATTGTTTAAAATGGGATTTATGATGAATGTATTAAATCCCAAAGTAACTATTTTTTTTCTTGCTTTATTTCCTGGGTTCTTATTTTCAAATGAACTTTCAACGGTAGTTCAATTTTATGTTTTAGGAGGGGTGTTTATTTTAGTATCATTTGTTATTTTTTCTACCATAGCCATATTAGGAGGTTCCATCTCAGAGAGAACTCAACAGAATAAACAGATAGGGATTTGGTTAAAATGGATGCAAATTATTGTTTTTATTGGAATTGCACTTTTTATCTTGATTTAAGATTAATAAGCGATAAATTGTATCTTTGATTTGTGATGAACAAAGTAAAAATAATTGAATGTCCTAGAGATGCCATGCAAGGCATCAAGAGCCACTTTATTTCTACAGAAGCTAAAGCAAATTATATTAATTCCTTGTTAAAAGTTGGTTTTGATACCATAGATTTTGGCAGCTTTGTATCACCCAAAGCAATTCCACAGATGCGTGATACTGCAGCTGTGCTGGCTCGGTTAGATTTATCACAAACAACAAGTAAATTACTTGCCATTGTTGCAAACGTTCGTGG
>JABAZK010000171.1 GCA_018608485.1 Flavobacteriaceae bacterium
AATATGTTTTGTGTTTCTTGTAGTTTTGAAAACGCACTAAATTAATAAATAAAAATCTAATAGACCCAAGAATTTTTTTGGTAAAAAGGTTGATGGTAAACTAAATAAACTATTAAGCAATTAAGGTTTTATCATTTTAATTCCGTCAGAAATTAGAGAATCTAGTTCAGGATGTAAAGAGATAAGCTCACTAAAATAGGTTTTAATCAACTGATTTAGTTTTGCATCATTAGATAGTTCAATAATTTCAATAAAAAGAAGCCATTCTTTAGGGTATAGAGTAGACACTTCCAGGAATAAGTTTTTCAATAACTCACAATCATTTTTCTTTTCTTTTCTATAATTTCGAACCACTCCATAATATTTTTCTAGTTTTATTATAGCCTTATTTTTTCCGGGTTTAATTGTTAAGGTTGAAGATTCAGCATACAAATTTGGAAATGAATTGCTATCGGCAGCGCCAGCAAAAGCAGAAACAACATCCTTTCCTACAATCATATCATAAATTCCGTCTTCAGGTAAAAATAAATATTCATTTTTGTAGGTAATGGTACAGTCTTTCAATCGTATTAAAATTAGTTTTCCCTGTGCATTTCTGATACCGGTAATATTTAACCCCTCCACTTTAATTCCACTTTCAAATTCAAATGAAAGCCATTTACCATCATAAAAATGATAGGTTTTTAAATCACTTGGCCCCATATCTTCAATGGCAAGATTAATGTTTTTTAACTTTCCCAAAGGGGAGCTAAAGCCATTTTTATGATAGTTTATTCCATGGCCAATTAATTCTTTCTCTCTGTACGCTAGAGCGGAAGGACCTTTGGTTTGAAAGAAAACAACATTATTGTTGTTATCCAATATTACCCTAGAAAATTTACCTGACACCTGCAGTCCGGTTGTTAATTCTATGCTCCCTACCATTTGAGACTCTATAAGTTTTTGAATTCCTTCGCTTCCTCCTCGTCGTAAACTTAAGGTATCTGCAAATTCCTCTAGAACTTGCATTAAATAGGGAAAACTTGGAGTAACATATAATTGTGGTTGTGGTTTAGTAACATCAAACGGTTGTTGGGCAGCAGCCATTGTATAGGGTATTTTCTTCACATCACTTTTTAAACAAGAAATACTTTCTCCAATTGAAGACAATAGCCCTGCGCCGTATATTTTTGGATTGTTAAGATCTCCAATTAATCCATATTCAACAGTCCACCATTGTAGGTTTCTCATTTGCGCCATCTCAGAGAGTTCTACTTTCTTACTTTGTAACTCATGAATCTCCATTTCTACAGCATGAATTTCTTTTTCACTAATACCCTCAGCTTCTTTCAGGATAGATAATTTCCTAACAGCTTCGTATAAATCCATATCATGTTTAGAGAGAATTGCTTTTGATCCAATATCTCCTAATCTTCTTAAATATTCTGCATAATCGGGATTTGCAATTATGGGCGCATGGCCAGCAGATTCATGAATAATATCTGGCGCAGGGGTGTACTCAATATTTTCAAGTTGCCTTATGTCTGAAGCAATAACTAGCACTTTATAGGCCTGAAATTCCATGAATGCATTAGGAGGTATAAATCCATCAACAGCTACTGCTGCCCAACCAATTTCTTTTAGGATTCTATTCATCCCATACATGTTTGGTATTTCTTGGATACTTACACCTGTTTTTTCTAATCCAGTTAAATAAGATGAGTGAGCTACCTGCGTAAGATAATTTAATAAACGCTTCATTACATATCTCCACACAGCTTGATTTATAGGAGAATAATCTTCGTAATTTTGAGGTTTGATAAACTGTTTAAGGTGCCTAGGTAGTCTATCAATTAACTCATTACTTCTATAGTCTTGTTTATTTGACATTCGAGTTTTTCTGTTTATATTTTGTTTAAGTACGTAATGATATCTTTTTTGTAGGTTCTACTGATGGGAATCTGAGAGCCCTCAACTGTAATAAATTCACTATTGTAGCTACTTACTTTCTGTGAATTTACAATAAATGATCTATGTATCCTTTTAAAATAAGGAGGCAGTCGACTAATTATTTTACTAATTTTTTCTTTTGTAACTATTTCATCATCTAAGGTTACCACTTTAATATAATCTGAAAGGCTTTCAATATATAGAATATTCGATAGAAAGATAGAATGATTTACTCTATTGTATCGAATAACTATCTTTCCAGCGAACTCTTTTGTGGTAGTTTTTTTTGTATTCTTTAAAGATTTTATAATGGTTTCTTTCTCACTAAGCTTTTGAATAACTTCAATGATTACTTTAACTAAAACGAGTACGTACATTGTCAAGCTTAGATTACCAATGTTTAGAGAAACTAAAGATGATTTCCCAAATTGAAAAGAAGTAAATACAATGAGAGCAATAAAAATGACAAGGTATTGTAGATAGAGAGAAATAATTATAGTATAAATAGCATATAAAATAAATACCCCATTTTTTCCCCTTAATAGAAATTCTGGAATTAATTTATGGTTTACATAATAAGATGTTCCAATTACAACAGGTAAAAGGGAAGTAATAAAGTAAAATATTTTACCAAAAGAATGACCCTTACTAACAAAATAAGCAAATAATAATAGACCGGCAAAAACCCAATACCAAGCCGTCTTTAAAAATCTAATAATTTTAAGAGTCATCTGTCAAAACTAAGCAATTAAAGTAGTTTTCAATAAAATTATCGATAGATTACCACTTTCGACACGGATTCTACCTTGATTGTAAGCAGCTTTTCAGTTTATCTTTGAGACGTTAATTTATTTATAAACCTGGAGATGAATACATCTCTTTAAAAATTAAAATTATGTTTGATATATTTTCACAAGGAGGGCCCTTATTTATGGGAATTCTAACTCTTATTTTACTTTCTCTTGTGGCTGTTTTTGTGCTATCTCTTATTAAGAAAAGAGATGAAAAACAACTTCTACAATCCATTCAATGGTTAAAATCATTAGGAACTTTGGGCTTAGTTGTTGGAATACTTGGTCAGTTAATAGGATTGTTTAGTGCCTTTTCAGTAATTGAAACTTCACAAGGAATTTCACCAACTATGTTAGCAAGTGGTCTTAAAGTCTCTATGATTACCACGCTCTATGGTCTAATAATTTTCATTACCTATATCCTATTTTCAATGATTTTGAAGCGAGTTAAGTAAAGTTGTTTTTATGAAGTTTATCATTTTTGTCAACTTCTGAAAATCTAGAAGTATTTTCAGAGGTTGGTGAGAATAACTAAATTCTTATTGCTCTTGAGAATTGGACGTATTTTTTGTTATTAGATCTTGTCTTTCATAGACATCATTAAAAAATATAAAGTTAGCATTACAAATAGGCCAATTGTAAACGGTAAAAACCAAGTTCCAAGACCGTCTGCATGTCCGTTTATAATTTGAATTTTTCTAAAAACAATTATTCCAAAAAGTAATACAATAACTAATTTCAATACCCTCATCATTCGAGTTGCATTTGTATATTGATGTACAGAATTTTCTTTTGTTATTTGACTAGGATAATTAAACATATAAGGATATTTATTTAAAGTTGTTAATCCAATAAATAAGAGTGTAGAAATGATAGGCAACACAAATATTTGTGTCTTATTTCCAAATCCATCAGCTTTTCCAGCACCATTAAAATGTATTGGAATTATTTCCGGTAATATAGAATAGTTTGTTAATGTTAAAGCCCATATACCAACTACAGAAATCCAACCAAGAACCTCAAGTATCTTGTCAGTTTATTTTAATTGTAATTTTATTCTTGGTCTTTTATTCATATTGATACGGCTCTTTATTATATATCATTCCTTTAATATTTTTCAAAACTCTTTTCATATACGTTTTCCAGAAAGTTTTGCCAAAAATCCAACAAAATGGGAAAAGTAAAAGATTGTTAGAATGTAAAGAGTATGTGTAGTTAATTCGTATTTTTTCATTCGCTAATTTTTCCGTTTCCCATCTTCCAACAAACTTGTAAAAACTAAGCATCCAAGATTGAAAATTATCTACCTGAATTATCCAATATTGATTTTCTTTTCTTTCAATTAGATTGTCAACAGAAGCAAAACCTCCTTTTTGGGTTATCGATTTCGCAACATATACTTTTTTACAAGAGCCAGGTTTTCCCCAATCCTTGTTGTCTGTTGTATGTGTAACTTTCGGCATAATTCCGAATCCAGTATGAATTTTAGAAACATCACAAAGCATAGGTGTTTTAAACGCTCTTTCGAGTGAACATTCGTAAATAGTTGAAACATTAACTTTTGTAATCATTTTTTGGTATTCGTTTTACCTGATTGGCAAAGTGATTGTATATGTTTTGTTGAGTGTTTTAAGCGTTTCTATTTTCTAATTAGTCTTCATTATTTTTTTTACAATTATTTTGTCTTTCGTATACACGTTTAATATGTATGTAGCTTCACTTAGATGCTCTATATTAAATTGTGTTTCTAATTTGTTTATATTGTTTTGCTGAATTATTTTTCTTCCTCTTAGGTCAAATAATTCAACTTTTAATATATCTCTAGAAGACTTAATAAACATCTTGCTAGAAGATGGGTTTGGAAAAACACTTACTATTTTATCATTGCCATTAAAATCTTCAATAGCTAAGCTATTGTTTATTGTTATTAAATAATCCTCTACTTCACCAAAAGCATTCACACATGGGTCTATAATATTATCATAAACATTACTAACACGCATTCTTAAATTTTGTCCAATAACTGCATCATTAGGAACTGTAAAGGATCCGCTTGATAAGTTGTTTGTGTAATTAGACATACTAATTAATTCTAAATCATCAAAAATTCCATTTCTATTAAAATCAATCCACGCCGCAGCTTTATCTAGTTCAAATGCAAAATCTAGTCTTACAGATAATTGATACGTTTCACCTGAGACTAATTGAATAGGTTCTAAATCATCATATAGTGTATAATAATCTTGAGATGAATTATTTACAAAATCCCCAAGGCTTACTTGATTTATGAAATCAGATGTGGTTCCGTCCAATCCTTGAGAATTACAATACGAAAGCTCACGAACTTCAAACATAAATTTATAAGTACTTGAAGTGTCATTATCAGAGCCTGTCGCTAAAACTTTAAAATATACTTTATCACCTACATTTAATGTATTTGGCAGAGGTTCATCAGAAGCCCACACATTATCAGTAATATTGGACATGTTTATAGAATTATCAAATAATTGGTTGTTTATAGAAAAAACTACTTTTACGTCAGTTAAAGTCCCATTATAATTAATTATAGAAGATACAAACTGATTATTTCCCTCTAGTGGAGAATTTAGTGAAGCAGGATCTGTAATTGATGTGCTCTCTATTGAAGGATAGATATCTCTACGAAACAAATCGTATTCCCAAAGACCTCGCCCCCAAGTTGCCGCTTTAATAGTATTTGCACCATAATTAATTTCTAATTCTTCAACTGCTACGTTAGGTAAATTAGTATTGTATAGTATCCACCTATCTCCGTCTAGAGGCATGTAGTAAACCCCAACTTCTGTTCCTATATAAATATAAGGATTACTTGTGTGATCTATAACCACTGTATGTACGGGGATATCTCCAATATTGAAGGTGATGTTGGTCCATGAGGATCCTCCATTTATAGATCTGTAAACTTTTTGATCATTATTTTGATAGCTAGCATTAACAACAACAATATCATTATCATCGTTTGGATTAATAGCTATATCTTGAATCTCGTGATTAGGTAAATTGTTCTTAATATTAGTGAAATTAGCACCTCCATCCACTGACTTTTCTATTTCACTAGCTCTTGACACAACCATAATATTAGAATTATTTTGTGCTATTTCAGCATTTCTTATCTGCCACCAGTAATTACCTGGGTTTGAATTTAAAAATGAAGGGGTTCCCACGTAAGAGTAATTAAGACCAAAATCAGTACTAACATAAACACCATTTCTAAAATCATAAATTTTAAACTGATCATTAGGGTCATACGCTAACGGAGCTTCCCACCAACCATCTGTTCCATTTGAAGTTACAATAGTATTAGACATTCCTGAATCGAGCGTTCTAATTCTTCCACCAAACTGATAACTTCCAATCATATATTCAGGATTAAGAGGTAAAACGATACCTTCCATACCGTCTGCTCCATATGCTTCAACCCATTCTGTAGAATTTTTTATTGTTGTGCCATTATCTTGAGAACCACTAATTGCAACATTATTGTTAGATTGACTAATTCCTAACTTGTAATTTTCTCTTATGGGTGGAGCATTGGTTTGCATTAAATTTTGCCAAGTGATACCACCATCCTCACTTTTTGCTAAACACCCATCCGTAGCAACATAAAAATCACCATTTATAGATTTTGCAGTTCTTAAATCTGCATGAACATAAGCTGAACTATTAAAGTAATTTTCCTCCAAAGAACCATTTCCATGTATTGAACTCGCTAAATACCAATCTGTTCTTTTTGTAAAACTTACACCTCCATTGGTAGAGTTTGCACCATCAACACCTCCAATTAATAAATTTTGATTGTTTTCGCTGTTTACCGCAAAAGCATCAGTACCTATGTAATTAATATTGTTAAACGTGTCTGAAATAAAACTAAAATCTAATCCAGAGTTGGTAGATATATAAATACCCGATTGTGAGGCAAAATAAATATTGTTTGGCGCGTTGTTGGAAACAGCTAATGTTGCTGAAGCATTATCATTTTGACTAATAGTAGTTGTAGAGTAATCATTGGTTAAAAGATTATTGATGTAAACTTCATTTTTCTGAGAATTATTATAAGCATAAACAATATCATTATTGGTTGGGTGAAATTCTACTTGCACTATATCGCCTGTAAAAATTATTTTTGTCCAAGAACTAAAATTATTGGTAGTTTTATATAAACCATCAGAGGTGCCTACTAATAAAAGATCTACAATTGATGGATGGCATCTTACAGTATAAATTCTAAAATTTGAACCCATACCCCCAAGACCTAGATTTGATGGATTAAAACCTGTTTCAGTAAAAGAATCACCTCCGTTTAAAGATTCGTAAATTCCATAAGAATAATTATTATTAGCATTTTGAAGCGCTACATACACGTGATTAAAATCTGACGGATCTACAGTTATTGAATTAACTCCAGAAGCGGGGAGAGTTTCAGTACTTGATGATTGCCAAGTTGCCCCCTCATTTTCTGTTTTCCACAGACCACCACTTCTAGAACAACTGTAAATTTGTTCATTATTATTTGGATTTACGTAAAAGTCTTCTACTCTACCCATTCCTGCGGCATAATGCCCCGTTATATTATTTATTGCTAATGGTCCAATTTCTCTCCAACCGCCAGTTATTGATGAGCTATTTAATTGTTCTACTCTATTAGACATATTTTTCTTGTATGCCTTTATAGCAAACTCTGGGTCTACAGATAACCTATCTCCAGATGGGTAATACTTGTGTTCATTAGCTACAGCCCACCGCATAAATTGTTTATATCCAGTCCCTTTTTTGGTAACATCTATTGTCTTAAAGTAACTTTCTGCTTCTTTTATTACATCATAAAAATTAATAGAATTATCATTTATCATCTCTTTATATTTTTGACTGTATGCAATATGTTGAGATAAGAAAATGAATGTAAAAAGTAAAACTATTTTAAATAGTTGTTTCAATTTCATAAAATTTGTTATTAGATTCTAAAAAATGTGGTTTATCATAACGTTTTTTGTGCTTGATTTCGTTGTGTATTTCAGCAACTAAATTAGCAAATACAAACCGAATATAAAATATGCAAGTATTTCCGTAAGTAGGCTTAAACTAGCAATAAATTAGAATAGTATTTGGTAGTGTTTATTTTACTAAATGTAAAGTTAATTTGTCATTTAGTATTAATTAATTTACATTTGTTCAAAAAATACATGTGTATAATATGAAGTTAAATTTTTTATTTCCGAATAAGTTTAAAAGTATTGGGTGGTTTACTCTAATTCCATCTGCAATTATTTGTCTGTTAACACTTATTTATGAATACGAGCCAAGTTTTTTAGATTTTAACGTCCCTGCAATTTTTGTTGATGAATTGTTTTCTGTCAATAGGAAAACTTTCAGAATGGTTACTAATAATATTCTAAATGAAATTCTAGGTGTTTTGATTATTATTAGTTCACTATTAGTTGCTTTTTCAAAAGAAAAGTCAGAAGATGAATACATATCTAAAATTAGATTTGAGTCTTTGGCTTGGGCAGTTTATTTTAATTATGCTATTCTTACATTAACACTTTTATTTATTTATGATTTAGCTTTTTTATGGGTTATGGTGTTCAATATGTTTACGGTCTTACTATTTTTTATAGTTAGATTTAATTGGCAAATTTCTAAATTAAAAAAATCAGCTTCTTATGAAGAATAGCATCAAGGTAGAAAGAGCAAAAAAGAATATTACCCAAGCTGAATTAGCTAAATTGGCAAAAGTTAGCAGACAAACAATCAATGCAATGGAATTAGGGAAATATGTTCCGTCAACAGTTTTAGCTTTGAGATTAGCTCAAATTTTTGAAGTTGAAATAAGCGAAATTTTTACTTTAGAAGATTCCGATTGGGTATAGATCATATTGCTGTAACGGTCTCGTATAACCGTCAGTTACGGGTTAATATGCGTTAATTTTCGGTTTAGCACTGGCTTTAGCAATTTCGAGTGGATTCGGACGTAGTCGAATCCGCCGTAATTGCGGTTATACTTTGTTATGTATAAGCCAGTTTTTATTCTCCTTTCAGTTCGTTAAATAGAATTTCATTATTAAATTCAACTT
>JABAZK010000154.1 GCA_018608485.1 Flavobacteriaceae bacterium
CCTTTATGTGGAAGAAATTTTGAATATTTTTCCGAAGACCCCTTACTTTCTGGTTTTATGGGCGCTTCTATTGTAAATGGAATTCAAAGTAATGAAATTGGTACTTCTGTTAAACATTTTGTAGCTAATAATCAAGAGACTAATAGAGTATTAAATGATGTAATTGTTTCAGATAGAGCTATGCATGAAATCTATTTGAAAGGTTTTGAACATATTGTAAAGCGTTCACAACCATGGACTATTATGTCTTCTTACAATAAAATTAATGGAGTCTATACCTCAGAAAGCGAATGGCTTCTTACCAATATTTTGAGAAATGAATGGGGATTCAAAGGCTTAGTAATGACCGATTGGTTTGGGGGTAAAAATCCCTCGTCTCAAATATCTGCAGGAAATGATTTATTAGAGCCTGGTACCAACAGACAATGGAAAGCTTTAACTAAGGCTGTAAAAAATAGAGAATTATCAATAGATACTATAGATAAAGCTACAAAACGGATTTTAACCCTGATTTTCAAAACTAAAAAAATGCAAAATTACAGGTTTAATAATACCCCAGATTTAAAAAAACACGCAACAATTACAAGAAAATCAGCAGCTGAAGGGATGGTTTTGTTAAAAAATGAAAATTCTTTGCCTTTTACTAATGAAAAAAATATTGCTTTACTCGGAATAACATCCTATGAATTTATTGCAGGAGGAACTGGATCTGGAGATGTAAATGAAGCCTACACAATTTCTTTAGAAGAGGGGTTTTTAAATGCTGGATTTAGAATTAATAAAGTTGCCAAAGAAATAGTTGAGTCACACGAGAAAATTAATAGTAATGGCTTTATAAAACCTGAGGGTCTAGACGCCATATTTACTCCATTCTCTCCCCCGGAAATCATCTATACTGCAGATCAAATTAATGAGATTGTAGCAACATCGGATGTGGGAGTTTTAACAATAGGGAGAAATTCAGGTGAAGGGGGAGATCGTTCAGAAAAAGATGATTTTATATTAACTAAAACTGAACAAGAAATGATAGCTAATTTCGCGGATGCATTTCACAAAAAGAATAAAGAAATAATTGTGGTATTAAATATAGGGGGTGTTATTGAAACCGCAACTTGGAAGCACCTTCCCGATGCCATTCTATTGGCTTGGCAAGGAGGACAAGAGGGGGGTAATTCAGTAGTAGATATTCTGTCTGGAAAAATAAATCCAAGTGGGAAATTGCCAATGACATTTCCTGTAAATTTATCTGACCATGATTCACACAAAAATTTTCCAAAAAACCCAAAAATGATTACTCTTGAGGGGCTTGTGAAAAATTTAATATTTCCTCCAAGCGAAACTCCTAAAGCGGATAAAGTAAAAGACGAGGATTACACCTTTTACAATGAAGGTGTTTTTGTAGGATATAGACATTTTGATTCAAAAAATTTAGAGGTATCCTTCCCTTTTGGTTTTGGGCTTAGTTATACTGATTTTGAATATGGTCCTATGGAAGCACAAATTGAAAATGATACTATAAATATTTCACTGAATATTAAGAATGTTGGTGAGTTTCATGGAAAAGAAGTAGTTCAGTTTTACACAGAAAAACAAAACTCAACAATAGAAAGACCTCTTCAAGAATTAAAATCTTTCGCTAAAACAAAGCTTCTAAAAAATAGTGAAAATGATCAAATTTCGGTTAAAATTCCAATTAAAGAATTGAGTTATTGGAATGAAAAAATCAATGATTGGTCATTAGAAAAAGGGAGGTACAAAATTAAAGCAGGAGGGTCATCAAGAAATATTAGACAAGTCTTAGAGGTAAATCTGTAATATACTTTACAAAAAATAAACTCTTAAAACAAAGCCAATTTTATATTTAAAAGTATTTTATAAGGTTAAAAAAATTATTTTTGAAAGATTTATTTTTCAATATGAGATCTATAACTTTAATTTTATTATTATTTTCTTTTCAGGTTCTTCTTGCACAAGAATCTTTTTCACCAACTAAAGTAAATGAAAATGAAATTATCTTAGACGGTCTGTTGTCTGAAAAAATCTGGAAAAATGCTACTAAAATACCCTTAGATATTGAAATTAGTCCAGCCAATAATTTAGAAGTACAAAAAAAAACCACTGCCTACGTTACTTATTCTAACACCTATTTATTTATTGCTTTTTATGCAGAGGATGATCCAAAAAATATTCGAGGCTCTATTCGTCCAAGAGATGATTTTAATATCTGGAATGATGATCTTGTGATGGTTCGTTTAGATCCTTTCGCAGACGCAAGAAATAACCTGGCTTTAGCTGTTAACTCCTTAGGAAGTCAATTTGATGTGAAGCAAGTAAATGCCTTATCTGACTCAGATCGATATGACAGTACTTTTAATATGAATTTTGAATCTAAATCCGCCGTAATAAATGATGGATATACCGTAGAAATGAAAATACCATTTTCTGAAATTCCTTTTCCGAATGGAACAGATCAAGAATGGCACATCAACTTTTATAGACGATACTTCGAAAATGGAAATGAAATTGAGGTTAGTAGCCAACCTCGTGATAGAAATAATAGTTGTGTGGTTTGTCAAACTTCGGATAATCTAATTTTAAAAGATATAGTTATTGATAAACGGTTGGAAATTCTACCCTATGTTTCAAGTAATATTCAAGGATCTAGAAACAATTCTGATGAAAAAATTTCTTATGGTTCTGTGAAAGGAAAAGTTGGTTTAGGGCTTAATTTAGACATCAATAAAAACACAAGTTTTGAATTAACACTTAACCCAGATTTTTCTCAAGTTGAAGCTGATGTTACTCAAATTGATGTAAATTCTTCTTTTTCTTTACAATACCCAGAAAGGCGACCATTTTTTAATAGAGGAACTGATCTTGTAAATTTTACTGATGGTGCATTTTACTCAAGATCTATTGTTAATCCGTCTATTGCAACAAAATTATTAAGTCAAGGAAAGAAATCTAGGGTGTTTTTATTAAACGCATTAGATCAAAACTCTGTTTATCTTGTTGGTGGTGAGGATAGATCTTACACAGGTCAAGGAGGTAAAAGTTTAGTAAATGTACTTCGCTATCAACATTTATTAAGTCCTAAATCTCGATTTGGAGGGGTCATGATGAATCGATTCTTCAAAGGAGGTGGGTTTGGCCATCTTTTTGGATTTGACGGACTTTTTCTATTAAATCAAAATCTCCGTCTAAGTTTTGAAGTTTTCAAAAACTTCAATGAAGAACCTATTAATGATTGGATTGATACAGATGCTACGATTAATGGAAAAACAATTGCTTTAGATGGTGATAACATTAATGGAGATGCTCTTTACATTCAACTTTACAGAAAAACCGAGCACTGGCAAAGTTATGTATACTACAGAAATATTTCTCCTCAATACAGATCTGACGTTGGTTTTGTAGTTAAAAATAACCGTAAATGGGGAACTCTTTTTCATGAATATATCAATATTATTAATAAACCTGCCGTACAATCTTTTGGCTTTGGAACTAAGATAGATGTGGTGTATACTTTTGAAGATTTATACAAAAACTTTAGTGTAGACTTATTTGCTTCCTTAAAAACTTACGGACAAACAGAACTATCATACACATTAGATTATGATGCCGTAAAAACCTTCTTAGGAATTCGTTTTAACAACTTACCTACGCACTCATTTTCTGTGAATGGATCTCCTAGTGAATCCTTCAATTTTAGAGTAAATCTAAACAGTGGAAAAGATCTTTCTGTTAATGAGGATATCCCAGAAATCGGAGACCTTACTTCTTCTTTTATGACCTTAAATTTTCAAGTGAATGACAATTTAACTATAAATCCATCAATAAGATATTCAAGACTAGAAAAAACAAATGGTCAAGGAAATTATTTTGAGGGGAGTATTGCTCGTTTAAACTTAAGATATCAGTTCAGTAATGAATTTAATGTAAGGCTCGTTTCTCAAAAAAACACATTTACTGATCAATTCTTTATTCAACCTTTAGTTCAATGGAATCCAAACCCATCAACAATTTTCTATCTTGGTGGAAATCAAAATACCATTGAAGAAATTGAAGGTGCTCACTTTCAATTACTGCAATTTAATCAAACCCAATTCTTCTTTAAGTTCCAATACTTGATTGGACTTTAAAAAAATTTTATTTGATTCACAATTACTCATTCTTTATCATTATTTTTAGTGAAATGAAAATCCATTCAGAATACCATATTTTTGTTTTTTGAATAAAATAACAGTCTTTTAAGGACATCAAATTTTATCTACTCTAGATGATGAATAATAATAACTTATCCAATATTGATGGTGCGGAAATTTCATGGTTTGCTCCATTATGTAATGGAGATGATGATTTTTTAGGAAATAGAAACCCTCTTTATAAAAGCTCTTGGGAGAATACCTCTTCTATTGTGAAAAAAGCAGATAAATTAGGTTTTAAAAATGTACTATGCCCCTCCTCTTATCAAGTAGGTCAAGACCCTTTATCATTTGTGGCAGGAATGGGAAGTTTAACAGAAAACATTAATTTTTTAGTAGCCATACGTTGTGGAGAAGTACACCCGCCCATGTTGGCCAGAACAATTGCTTCTTTGGATCATATGCTCAAAGGAAGATTAACAATTAATATTATTTCATCTAACTTGCCTGGAATGGATTTATCTTCAAAAGAACGTTATGCCCGTTCTAGAGAAGTCATTCAAATTTTAAAACAATCTTGGACACAAGACCAAATAAAATTTAAAGGAAAATATTACCAATTAGATTTAACCTCAAGACCTGTAAAACCTTACCAACAAAATGGTGGCCCACTGCTTTATTTTGGAGGCTATTCTCCAGATGGTGTAGATCTTTGTGCAGAATTTTGTGATGTATATCTCATGTGGCCTGAAACAGAATCAAAATTAAAAGACTTAATGGATACCATGACTATTAAAGCGTCTAACTATAATAGAACTGTTAAATTTGGGCTTAGAATTCATGTAATTGTTCGAGAAACTGAACAAGAGGCTCGTGATTATGCAGATTTATTAATTTCAAAATTAGATATAGAAAGAGGAACTGATATCAGAAATAGAGCTCAAGATGCTGCCTCTTTAGGAGTGTCTAGACAGTCAAAGTTAAGAGAAGAGTCTGATGAAAAATATTATGTAGAACCTAACTTATGGACAGGAATTGGGTTAGCACGCTCTGGTTGTGGTGCAGCTATTGTTGGGAATCCAGATCAGGTTGTAGCAAAAATTGAACGTTATATTGAAATGGGGATTAATTCATTTATCTTCTCTGGATACCCCCATGAAAAAGAGTGTGAAATCTTTGCCAGATTGGTACTTCCAAGATTAAAAACAGTCTCTCTTCCAAAAGTATTTGGACGAGTTCCAAATTCAGAGCCTAACAGTCCTCTGGCAAATGGTGAAAGAAAATAACTATGATAGATTTTATAATTGTAATCTCTTATTTTATAATAATACTACTAGTTGCGCTTCGTGGAAAAATAAGTGCAGACAGTTCGGCAGATGAGTACTTTTTAAGTTCAAGAAATTTACCTTGGTACTCCATAGCTTTATCTACCATAGCAACCAATATACAAGGATATCAATTCTTAGGAATGATGGGCTCAGCTTATCTTTTTGGTTTAGCTCAAGCCAATCTTGAAATTAATGCCGTTCAAGGAATTTTATTAGGGGCTTTTGTATTTGTGCCTCTTTTCTTAAAAGAAAAAATAACCACCATTACCCAATTTATTTCAAAAAAATTAGGAAAACGTATTGCTCTTTTTTACTCATTAACTAATATGGCGCTTTTTGCAACAATAACTCTTGGAGCTGCTCTTTTTTGGGGAGCCTATGCCGCTGATATGGTTTTTAGTGAGCAATTATCTTTTTTGAGCGAAAATAGAATGATTCGCATCGCCATGTTAATTGCTATCCTTGGAGTATTTTCAGCAGTATATACTTATTTTGGGGGGCTTAGCGCAGTAGTGAAGACAGATATCATTCAGTTTGGAACATTACTTCTTGGAGGTATTGTAGTTTGCTTAACTGCTATTTATCATTTGGGGGGCTGGGAACAATTATATGTAAAAGTTCCTGATAAAATGCATCTTCATTTACCAAGTGATCATTCTACATTGCCTTGGACTCATTTATTTGGACTTTTCTTTTTAAACATAAATTATTGGTGTGCCAACCAAACTGTTATTCAAAGAGCATTAGCTGCAAAAAGTGTGGCACATGCTCAAACAGGCTTAATGGTAGGGGGAGTACTTAAATACTTTATGGCTGTTATTATAATTGTTCCTGGAATTGCCTTATATGGAATACTTGGAGACAGTCTATCAGAACCTGATTTAGCTTTTCCCTACCTAGTAAAAACATATCTACCTAATGGAGTTAAGGGAATTATTCTCTGTGGCCTATTTGCCTCATTAATGAGCACCGTAGATTCTACTTTTAATTCATTAGCCACATTGTGGTCTACAGATATTTATGCAACGTATATCAATAAAAAAGCAACAGATCGAGAAAAAATAAATGCAGGACGTAAAACTATTTTATTTAGTCTTGGAACTGCATTAATTATGGGGTTCATTTTATTGTATTTAAAATTTGACAACCCTAATTCAGCCTTTACACATACGCTAAATAATCTTCGTTATTATATTAATTGTGGAATAGTGGTGTTAATCTGTGCTGCAGTTTTATTAATAAAGCCAAATAGAAAAATTGTTTTAATGGCTTTTATTGCCTCACTACCAATTAACATTGCTCTTCAATTATTATTTCCTGAAATGAATTATTTTTTAAGAGCCTTTTGGGTTATAGCAACGAGTTTAGGTTTTGCATTATTCGCGAACAAAGGGAAAATTCACAAACTGGCTTCTCTTTTTCAACCCTCTAATAAAAGAATTAGAAATTGGGGAATTGCTTTAGCAATAAGTTTAGTTGCACTTCATATTATTTTTCATTAACCAAAAATATATAACTAAATGAATAAAATAAAGAACAGACTTAGTATAGTGCTACTTTTTATTAGTTTTTGTATAAATGCTCAAAATAAAAAAGAAATCATTCATTTTGAAAGTGCCAATCCATTTTCATTAAGCGACATCATTACAGATTTAGATGGTCAAGAAAAGCAGCAAGTTTTTGGACAACTCACAATCCCCGTAGATAGTTTAAATTCTGACAAAAAATACCCTTTAATTATCGGAGTTGCTGGGAGTATGGGTTGGAGAAAACATCACTTAGATTATCTTAAAATGTATCAAGAACAAGGCTTTGCTACATTTCAACTTAATAGTTTTAAAAGTAGAGGCATTACCTCAACAGTAGGATCACAAGATGAAGTTACCATTGCTGCTGTTATTCTTGATGCCTATAGAGCACTAGAAAAACTTGCTAAACATCCTAAGATTAATGAGGATAAAGTAGCAATCACTGGGTGGAGTCTAGGCGGCGGAGTAACTCTATTTGCTGGTTGGTTGCCTTTAAAAGAGGCAATCACAGATCAAGTGAGTTTTGCTGCGCATTTAGCTTTTTATCCACCCTGTTTTATAAATCCAGAAAACCTTTCATTTACAAAAGCACCAATACATATTTTAATAGGTGAAGCAGATGACTGGACGCCGGCTAAACCCTGTGAAGATCTGGTTGAAAAACTATCTAATACAACCAATATAAGCATCACTACATATCCAGATGCACACCATGGGTTTGATAGTGAAAAACCCGTTGTTTGGAATGAAAAAGGGTATAGTTTTAAAGATTGTTTATTTGATTTAACAGCAGACGGAGATGTTTTGATGAATTATTTGAGGTTACCAATGTCTAATCCTATGTTACAGAAGATTGGTTTTCTCTTCTGTGTTGACAAAGGAGTACATGTTGGTGGCAACTTAGATGCTAGAAAAAAATCTTTGGCATTTGCCAAAGATTTCATGAATAATAAATTATTGAAACTTAAATAATTGATCGCTTAAAAAATGAGTTTATTACATTGTTTTTCCTACAAAAACATTCACTTTTGAATTAATAGGGTTTCCACTAGCTCTTCTGTTGGTAACTACTTGACCACAATGCCAGATCGCATCTGAAATTGGGCCATTAATCATATTCCAAAAAGGAAATGACATTTTATTACCTCCTTGATTTAGTGTGATTGTTAAAGTTGACAAATCTTCGATTTCTTTGAGACTATTAAAAACATATTCAAGATTTTTTAGCGTTTTTTCTCTTAAACCCTGATAATCTAATTTATCCTGTGAAAAATCAAATTCTTTACCATCTATGGTAAGAACCATTGCAAGAGTTAATCCATAGATGTGATCTATTACTTCAAAAGTAGATCTGCTATCTTGACTTGGTTTATAATTTAAATCATCTTCATTTAAAGATTCAGTTGCCCAATAAAATCGATACCCTAATCCCTCGATCATTCTTGATACAACATTTGTTGATGAATATTCTGAAGAATACTTCCCAATTTCATAAAACGGTAATTGTTCTTGTTGTGCATTCATACTAAAAGATATTAATAGAAAAATAAATATATTTTTCATAGTTATTATTTAAAAATATAATTCGTTTTAAAAAGAAACTAATTTAAAAAACATTTTTAAATTAGAAAAAAGTTTTTATAATCATGAAAACGTTATATTTAATTCATTGAATCTTTAGATAAAATTCTCTTTTACATGTCGTTTAAACTCTTAAAAAAAGCAAGATCAAACTCAAAAAACTCTT
>JABAZK010000108.1 GCA_018608485.1 Flavobacteriaceae bacterium
CAGTTTGATCTGCAATTCTTGCAGTTTGAATCATTCTGTTCATCATTTGACCTTCATTGTAGGAATCTGTCCATAATGCTAAGCCGTCATTTTCAATTTGTGAAATTTTTTCATCCATTTCTGATGGGCTAAAACCTTCACTATAATTTGCCAGGTATGGTAATGTTGGTAAAATTCCTTTAAAAGTATTTTCTACAGAGAAACTATTCCCTTTAAGGGTTTTTAAATTTCCTCTTACAGTACTGTAAGTATATTCATTGGGTGAGGGTGAGTTGGAAGCTAAATTATTCCATTGATGAGGTAGTAACCCTAATAACATATTTGTATTTACTCCTTCTTTAACTTCAGTTGTCACAGAAAATGATGAAGTAACTTTTGAGTTATTTTCATCAAAAGACCATGAGGTAATTGTGTTTAAAGGAAAAACATAGGCGTATTGTTTATATTCATCAACTAATGTGGTTACAGTTGAGGAACTTTCTGGTAACATTGCCATTGACCAATAATTTTCGTCATTTAATGAGGAACTAAAAATAGAACCATTTTGAGACCAAGTACTTCCAGTAGGAGCATAAAAAACAAAATCTTTTGTATTTGAGGCATTTTCAATAATGAGCACCTCATTTAAAATTGTTGCTGATCCAGAATTAACAGTTATTTCTACAATGTCAGAAGATCCTTTTGTAAAATATAGGAAGGGCATTCCAATTCCAGAAGTAACGTCTAAATTATGAGTGCCATCATTCCAATTCATAGTAACTGTCCAGTCTGAATAATCGGACACAGTAGTCTTTGTTGTGTTCAATCCAGTTAAACCAACTTCTATAGGAGAGGAGTCTCCAATAACTCCCCACGGTATGTGAGTAACAATCAGGCCTTCATTAGTAGTTTTTAAGGTCATCGGATAATTGAATAAATTATCTGCATGATTTTCTTTCACAAGTTTAGACCACCAATCATTAGTAGGTACAGGTTTTCCTGTGGCATTTCCACTTAATTGTGGAGTACCTGATGGGTATTCATTTCTACCAGCTGAATCTGTTCCTGGAAAAGAAGTTGTGTAGCTACCATTTCCAACACTTACAGTCTGTGAATTCATAGTTTCTGATACTATAAAAAATAGAATAGTTATAAAAATGGTAGGAATGATTTTAAAAAAAATATTCATTAAAGTTTGATTTGTTTGCTATTTACAAATCTATATGTTTAATTAGAAATGATTGTGTTTTGTACCAATACAAAAACACAACAAAAACATAAATTTAAAAATTGAAACCAGTAGTAAAAGTAACTCCAAGCTTACGAGCTCCTTGATTGTCTAAATAATTACCTCTAAAATTAACATCGAGTCGAAGTATTTTAAAAATATTACCAATACCAACACTATATTCATAGTAAGGTTTTTCTGTGGGTGCCAATAATGTTATCTGAGAAGGGTTATTTGTTGAATTCAATAGGATGTTTTCATCAGATAATTGACCCCACGCAGTTCTAAAACCAACAATTGCTCTAAGATTTAATTTTCTGATAAGAGGGATCCTGGCCAATAATCGACCATTAAAATTATGTTCTAAGTGGAAAGTAGTATAAGTGTCTGTAACAAACTCATAAAAGTCTAGCTGATTAAATGTATTAAAAAAGGCAAAATAAGTTTGGTTACCAGGAACAACACTTAATAAGCCTAAAGGTACTTCTCCAAATGTTTTTCCAGCTTCAAGAGAAGTTTTGAGCCTCCCAAACCCACCAATAAACCAGGGTTGAGAGTAAGAAAATTGAACTTTAGTGTAATTGAAGTCGCTGTTAAAAAGGTTTTTACTACCCCGGGTAACTTGAAGAAAAATGTTTCTTAATTTATCACTATTTATAGTCCTCTCTACACCGAAACCACCTACTTTTCTTCCGGGAAAATAATTGGCAGTAAAAATTGTTTCAAATTGTTTTATTTGCGATGAAATCCCTGATGAGGATGATATATCGTTATAATCTAAACTAAAAAACTCAGATGCAGAACTCAACATTTTATAACTTCCAGAAATGGAAACAACAAAATTCTTAAATGGTTCTGCTTGTAAACTAAGTTTTGATAAATTTACATTAGTTAGTCTGTTGTTTTGTCCAGTTCCAATAACTGATGAAGAACCATCACTTCTTCCAAGAACATCAGTTGAAGCAGTTAAGCTAGACCCTATTTGCTCTACATCTCTTCTATTTCCTCCAGAAATAATCAGTCTATTTTTTTCATTTAAAATAACCTTTCCTTGAAACCCATATTTGAATTTTTGATCTCTAAAACCATAAGCTGTGTATGCTTCAATCCTCCATGGGTCATCGTAACTAAAATAAGTTCTACCCCCACTTCTAAGACGAATTCCTTCAACATCGTTATATCCAAAGGTTGAAAATATAGGGCCATAATCAAAGTTTATTTTATCAAACTCAAAATATCCCGAAGAAAAGGTTGCTACTATATTTGATAAGTTTTTAAATTTCCTGACAGTAGTAAGGGTATCTAACATGGTGTAAATTCCCAACTCATCTTTATTTAATTTTTCAACTCTATTTTTTGTCCAGAATTCATCTGACTGATTGTATATTTTTTTATCAATTATATTAATAGAGGTTTCGTAAAAATTAGATTTTTTTACTTTATTAAAAGAATAATTATTGTAAAGAGTAGTTCTTTTACCATACAAACCTTTTGATTCCTCTTTCTTATTTATTGCAAAATCAGATAAAAAATAATCTCGTTTTAATAAAAATATAGAGTCATTAAGTATATCGAATTCTTGTTCAATATAGATTTCTTTTACCCAATTAATATTGGCACTCTTGGATGATTTCATATTAATCTCAGCGATAGCAAAGGTAGTGTCATTTACCCAAAAGTCGCCTTTAAATGTTAGTTCATTTTTTCTTCTTGGATAGTAAATAATATTATAGCACCATTTATTTTTTATGAATGCGCTATCAGATAAAAAATAATTATAATTATTAATTCCTGTTTTAGAGAGTGGACTTACAAAACTTTTATAAAATAATTTTATATAATTATCATAGATGTTATAGTCATTGTATAGATCGTCAATAAAATTAATAATTGCTTGATTATTGCTAAAGCCAGTATTTTTATTTCCTCTAATTGTTTCTTTTTCTTTGTTTAGTGTATTGTCTCCAAATACCTCTGATACAGATTCATTTAAAAAAACTGGAAGGTATGTTTTACCGGTAATTGCTGATGTGTCTATATTTTTAAATACAAATTGCATTCCTCGGAATAAACCTTTTTCTTTGAAGGTGCTGTCAATGGTGTTAAGGTCAAATTCAACTTTTTCATATTTTTTATAATTATATTGATTGAATTTTTTTAAACCATTTTGTCTTCTTTTTTTCCAAATTTTTTCCAGTATAGCGATAGCAGGATTATTTTTTTTTGGTTGTTTTCCAATAGCTATGACTACTTCATTTAAAGTATTGTTTTCCTCCTTAATAATAAGTTTGAGATTAAATGTTACTTTTTTTGATAATTCAATTTCTAAATTTTCGTATCCAATAAAAGAAATAATTAGTTGAGACCAATTTTTTTTTGATTCTAGATAAAACTTTCCATTTTCATCAGATATAGTTCCCTCGATAGATCCTTTAAAAAGAATTGTAGCAAACGCTACTGGTTCATTTGCTTCATCAAAAACATAACCACTAACTTTTGTTTGAGCATAATTATACCCAAAAGATAAAATCAGTATGAGGATTATAAGGGTCTTTTTTTTCATAACAGAAAAACTTCATCAACTAATATGCCAATGGAGTTTATAAGGGGTTAAAAAAATAATTTTCTTTTATCTAAGCACTTCTTTTACAGCCATTACCACATCCTTACTGTTTGGTATCCATGCCTCTAATAAAACTGGAGAATAAGGAGCAGGAGTGTCTGCAGTAGTAATTCTTTTTATTGGTGCATCTAAGTAATCAAAAGCTTCATCTTGTATCCTAAATGTGATTTCTGAAGCAACACTGGCAAAAGGCCAAGCTTCTTCTAATACTACCAGACGATTTGTTTTCTTAACAGATTTAATAATGGCATCGTGATCCATTGGTCTTACAGTTCTTAGGTCAATAATTTCTATTGAAATTCCTTCTTTCACAAGTTCATCAGCAGCCTTGTAAGCTTCTTTAATAATTTTACCAAAAGAAACCACAGTCACATCAGAACCTTCTCTTTTGATATCTGCAACTCCAATAGGTATGATATATTCTCCTTCTGGAATTTCCATTTTATCTCCATACATTTGTTCAGATTCCATAAAAATAACTGGATCATCATCTCTAATTGCTGCTTTTAATAAGCCTTTTGCGTCATATGGGTTGGACGGTACAATAACTTTAAGCCCAGGAGTATTTGCAAACCAATTTTCAAAAGCCTGAGAGTGGGTAGCTCCTAATTGTCCGGCTGAAGCTGTTGGTCCACGAAAAACAATGGGACAATTAAATTGCCCACCTGACATTTGTCTTATTTTTGCAGCATTATTGATAATTTGATCAATACCAACAAGAGAAAAGTTAAATGTCATGTATTCAACAATAGGTCTATTGCCATTCATAGCAGATCCTATAGCAATTCCGGCAAAACCTAATTCAGCAATGGGAGCATCAATAACTCTTTTTTCACCAAACTCATCTAGCATTCCTTTACTAGCTTTGTAAGCACCATTATATTCTGCTACTTCTTCTCCTATTAAATATATGCTTTCATCTGAGCGCATTTCTTCACTCATGGCCTCGCAGATAGCTTCTCTAAACTGAACTGTTTTCATGTATTATAAATTGTTGTTATTTTGTCGCACAAAATTAAGCATTTTAAACATAAAATTTATGCTTAAAAGCTACATTAGTAAAACTTTTCGAATTCTTTAAAATTTACTAAATATACTTTGTCTTTTATTAATCTCAAATCCTTTAATATTAGAAATATCTAAAATACTATGAAATAGAAAATCTGTACTAAATTTTTTGTATTGATTATTTAAAAGGTTTTTAACAATTTCAGGATTATTGATTTTAAAACTTTCTGAATACCAAACCAACATTGCAGGATTTTCTGAGGCAGTATTATTTTGGGCATGAAACCATTGCCCATTTTCGCCTAAAATTTCTCCATGATCAGAAAGGTAAATTAGTAATGTTTCTTTTGAGGATGTTTTTAACTTTTCAATTAGTGAATTTATAAAATAATCTAAATAGAGAATTGTATTATCATAGGAATTTATAAGTTGCTCTTCAGATAAAGCCCCAACATATTTGCTGTTTGTAACAGGTGTGAATTTTTCAAATTCTTTTGTGTATTTATTATTGTAGTACCAATGACTCCCAATCATGTGAATCGTAGATATTCTATTTTTATTGTCTGTAATATTAAGATTAAATTGATCTAATAAAGCCAAATCTTTCTTTTTCTTGAAACTTAAAACAGAGTGAAAAGGATCTATAATTGTTACTTTTTTATTTGTATTTATAATTGCTTCGTAACTTTTTTCTATTGATTGATTCCCTATCCATTCTGTGTGAAAATCAGCTTTATTTAAGATGGAGTATAAACCATAAAATGATGTTATTGAATTATCAGTAATGGATTTGTTAGTTAAAATTTGAGGAACACTTATCGCTGTGTAAGTCAAAGGAGTAAAAATATTTTTAAAACTAACTATATTATTTTGTTCGGATAGTAAAGGAGTTGTTTCTCGATGATATCCGTTAATGGATATGTGATCTGCTCTAACAGATTCTCCCAAAACAAAAATAATATCTAGGTTTTTTTTATCCGAAGACACATTGTTTTTAGGAGTTATTAGTTGCATTTTGGGCTTTTCTAAATATTTTTTCACAGCAACAAAACTGTTATAGGGCAACCTTCTTTTTAAAACTCCAAAACGATAATTTTCAGCAATAAAATAAGATAAAATAGCAATAATAGCTATTATAAAAAGAGGAGATTTTATGTTGTTTTGTTTGAGTTTTTGAAACTTTTTCATTAAGAAAAGAGAAACAATAAAAGCGGAAATCAAATAAAATCCAAACGGAACGCTTAGTGTATCTACAGCAATATCAAACTTTGTTTCTAAAATTGCTTGAATAATACTTGATTCAACTGTAATATCTTGCGTATACACCCAAAAAGCTAAGGCGGATAAAATAGTAAATAAGATAGGAAAAGTCAGTCTAAAGAAAGTTTTAGAGAGACTATAAACATATAAAAATCCGAAAAGGGTAAATTGTAAAACTACAAAATGAATTATATAGACAAAAGCTCCTTTAACCCCCCCATAAGGAATATGAACATAAGACGAAAGACTAATAAAAAAAGATACGATTACATTTAAAAGTGCATGAAAACCTATTTCTTGCTTATATTTTTTTATTTTTTCCATTTAAAATGGGAATATATTTATTGATAAAAATAAGTATTGGAAATAAAATAATGAGTTGCCCAAGAGTTAAAATTACTTTTTCAAATTCTGTGAATTCAAAAATAGATAATCCCAAAATAAGAAATAGAAAAAGTTTGATAAAACTTAAAGCTCTGGCTTGTAAAGCTAAAATAGGGATGGTGTTTTTGCCCAAAAAAACTAAAAATTTTAGAGATAAAAAGTTTTTAAATAAAAACCCCCAGAAAAGAAATCCAACAAGACTATTAGTCAGAAATAAAATTTCGTTACCATAAGTAGACCGATACATGTCTATTTTTTGTAACAGAAATAAAGATGCCGCTAAATGTATAACTCCTAAAATTAATAAAAAAGGGACACCTTTTTTTGAATTGGATTTAATAAAATCTTTTGCATAAAAACCAAAGCCATAAAAGAAAAGAGAAACTAGCGCAACATCTAAACTCCAAAATAAATTCACTTTGTAAAAGTTAGCTATTAAAAAACCTAAAATAATACTTACAATTAAGACGAAATATTGTAGTAACTTATTTTTAATTTTTAAAATAAGACCAAAGAAAATAAAAGTTAAAAATATCGTTGGTAAAAACCACATTGGTATACCCCAATTCATATAGTCAATATCCCCTTGTGCAAAGAAAATTCCGATAAAGTTTTTTGTAATGGATAAATCTAAATGTACAGACTCTCCAAATTTTCGGCCAATAAATAACCAAAAACCAAATAAAATAGAGCTCCATAAAAAATAAGGAAGTAAAATTTGCCGAACTCTTTTTTTAATAGTTAGAATGTTCATTTTTTTTGGATGAAATATTCCAGCAATAATGAAAAATAAAGGCATATGAAAGCTATAGATATACTCTTCTAAGACTGGGAAATTATGCCCATATACCATTAAAATAATTCCAAAACCTTTTAACTGATCTAACCAAGCAATTCTAATATTCGTATTTTTTTGTGCTAAAGACAAGTTTTAATTTTTATGAAACAATTGGAAAAAACAATATTAAACATAATTAATGTAATTACAATCTATTTAGTATTTTGTTAAATAAATTAAAATTTACTATGCATGCATAGTATTTTAATTTTTTGTAGTATCTTCGTATCATCAAAATCAAAATAAAAATTAAATGAAAATATTAGTATGTATTAGCCATGTTCCTGATACCACTTCAAAAATTAATTTCACTGATAACGATACCAATTTTGACACCAATGGTGTGCAATTTGTGATCAATCCTTATGATGAATTTGTCTTAACAAGAGCCATGTGGTTTAAAGAAAAACAAGGAGCAGCAATAACTGTTGTAAATGTTGGTACTTCTTCAACAGAGTCTACATTAAGAAAAGCATTAGCCATTGGAGCAGATAATGCCATTAGAATTAATGCCGATCCTAAAGACGGAATGTCTGTGGCTAAAGAAATTGCTGTAGTCGCCAAAGAAGGAGGTTATGATTTAATCTTAGCGGGTAAAGAATCTAGTGACTATAATGGACAAATGGTTCCCGGTATGTTAGCTGCGCTTTTAGATTATAACTTCATTAATGGTTGTGTTCAAATTGATGTGGATGGAACTAATGTTTCTGCAACTAGAGAAATTGATGGAGGAAGTGAATCATTAAAAACAAATTTACCTTTGGTTGTTGGTGGTCAAAAAGGGATTGTTGAAGAGTCCGACTTACGCATTCCAAACATGAGAGGAATTATGATGGCTAGAAAAAAACCTTTACAGGTTTTAGAGTCTTCAAATTCTAATCATGCTACAAATTCAGTGTCTTTTGAAAAACTAGCACCTAAAGGAGCTGTCAAGCTTGTTGATGCCGAAAATATTGATGAATTAATCAATTTATTACACAACGAAGCAAAAGTAATTTAATCATAAGAAAAAAAGAAATATGTCAGTTTTAGTATACGCAAGTTCTTCAGACGGAAAATTCAAGAAATCAGCATTTGAGGTTGTTTCTTATGGAAAAAAAGTTGCCGAAGAATTAGGAACCAAGCTCATAACATTAACTATTAATGTAAATGATGCTACAGAATTACAAAATTATGGAGCAGATACAATTGTGTCTGTAAACAATGCAGCATTAAATGAATTTAATGCAAAAGAATATGCCTCTGTTATTCAACAAGTTGCTGAGTCTAAAGAATCAAAAGTTGTTGTTATAGATTCTAGTATTGATGGAATCTATGTTGGGCCATTAGTCTCAGTAGCATTAAATGCTGGTTATGCATCTAATGTTGTAGATGCACCAAGTTCAACAAATCCTTTTGTTGTAAAAAGGAAAGCTTT
>JABAZK010000148.1 GCA_018608485.1 Flavobacteriaceae bacterium
AGGTGAGAACTTCTTTGATGCATAATTACTCCCACTTTTTTATTCGAGGCATAGGGCTTTTTAAGCCCTGACCCAAGAACTAAAGCACATTGCATCCCAGCTACACCGCCCCCAATAATTAATGCGTCAAACATCGTTAAAAGAGCGCTTGAATATTAGCAGCAAATAATTTTACAGCAATGGCTAATAAAATAACTCCAAATATTTTTCGAATAATTTTAATTCCATTAGCCCCAATGATACGCTCAATTTTTGGGGAGGTTTTTAAGACCAGATAAATGACCACAACATTACATAGAACAGCAATAATAATATTTTCAATGAAGAATTCTGCTCGTAAAGATAAGAGCGTAGTTAAACTTCCAGGTCCAGCAATTAAGGGAAATGCTAAAGGAAATACGGTAGCGGTAATACTTTCTGATTCATCATCATCTTTATAAAGTGTAATTCCTAAGATCATTTCTAAGGCGATAAAAAAAAGAATGAAAGACCCTGCCACGGCAAATGAATACACATCAATTCCAATCAATTCAAGTAAACTTTGTCCTAAAAAAAGAAACACCACCATAATAACACCAGCAATTAGTGACGCTTTTTCTGACTGAATATGGCCAACTTTTTTTCTTAAATCTATAATGATTGGAATATTCCCAACAATATCTATGACCGCAAATAAGACCATGAATGCTGTAAATATTTCCTTAAAATTAAAATTCATAAGTAGTTGTTTAAAGTTGCAAAAGTAGAAAACTAACCGAATCAAAATGTAAAAAATAGAAAATATTTTATGTTATTTTTGCCAAATGTTTCAATTAGGAAAAACCATAGTTTCGGAAGACATTATAGAGAAAGATTTTGCATGTAATCTTTCTAAATGCAAAGGAGAATGTTGTGTTTCTGGAGTAGCAGGAGCCCCATTAGAAAAAGATGAAACAGCTATTTTAAAAGAAATTTACCCAAAACTTAAACCCTTTTTGAGACCAGAGGGAATAGAAGCTATAGAACAACAAGGAACCTCTGTAAAAAGTAATTTAGGAGAATTAGAAACACCATTGGTTAACAATTCTGAATGTGCGTACCTCATTTTTAACGAAAATAAAATAGCATTTTGTGGAATAGAGGAAGCATACAACAAAGGAGTTGTAAACTGGAAAAAACCAATTTCTTGTCATTTGTATCCGGTTAGAGTGAAAGAGTACAGTGAATTTTCTGCAGTCAATTATCATAAGTGGGATATTTGTAATGATGCATGTTCATTAGGGAAAGAATTAAAAGTACCCGTATATAAGTTTGTAAAAGAAGCATTAATTAGGAAGTTTGGAAACAACTGGTACTTGGAACTAGAAAAAGTAGCTGAAGGGCATAAGGGTTAAGATTCATTTTTTATAAATGGAACTCATTTCTAATATTAATTAGAAATGTGAAGAATTTATGGCTAAAAATCATAAAATTCCTCTGAAAAAAGATGAAAATTTCTAAAAAGAAGTTGTTTTTATTAAAGAGTTACTTTCTTGTGATATTCACAAACAAAAATTTTTTTAAAATTCAAAAAAAAGTATTTATTATTTTTAATAGCCAATGTTTTAAGAATGTCAACAAGAACGGGGCTTTGTAAAAAAAAACATTCATAAAATATTGATTTTCAACACATTAAAAAAAATATGGAAATCAATTTTTTTTGCTATGATTTTGATTTTGTTAAAAACTTAGTGGGTTTTGTGAATAAGTAGAGCTTTGTATTCATCCCTTTTTTTTCAATCTTTGTTAACCCCGATACAAGCATAAATTCCAATAATTAAGAAAACCTTAACACAAAATGTCCACACAAGAGCCAATTTTAGAACCAAACGATAACCGATTTGTGATTTTCCCTATTCAACACGACGATTTATGGGATTGGTACAAAAAACAACAAGCTTGTATCTGGACAGCAGAAGAAATAGATCTTTCTGAAGACGTTATAGATTGGAAAAACAAACTATCAGAGGACGAACGTTATTTTATCAAACATATTTTGGCATTTTTTGCAGCTTCTGACGGAATTGTGAATGAAAATCTAGCTGAAAATTTTGTAAATGAAGTTCAATATTCAGAAGCAAAATTCTTTTATGGATTTCAAATTATGATGGAAAATGTTCATTCAGAAACCTATTCTCTTTTAATTGATACCTATGTCAAGGATGAACAAGAAAAAGATAAGTTATTTAATGCTATAGAAACTTTTCCGGCAATTAAAAAGAAAGCAGAATGGGCTTTAAAATGGATAGAATCAGATTCTTTTGCAGAACGGTTAATTGCTTTTGCAGCTGTTGAAGGTATTTTCTTCTCTGGAGCTTTTTGTTCTATATTTTGGTTAAAGAAAAGAGGGTTATTACCAGGACTTACATTTTCTAATGAATTAATTTCAAGAGATGAGGGAATGCATTGTGATTATGCCGTTCATTTACATAACCATCACATCGTTAGTAAAGTCCCCAAAGAACGTATTAGAGAAATTATTGTAGACGCTTTAAATATTGAAAGAGAGTTTATTACAGAGTCTCTACCAGTAAGTTTAATTGGAATGAATGCAAAGTTAATGACTCAATACCTTGAGTTTGTAACGGATAGATTACTAGGAGAGTTTCATTGTGAAAACGAGTACAACTCTTCCAACCCCTTTGATTTCATGGAAATGATTTCTTTAGAAGGAAAAACTAATTTCTTCGAAAAAAGAGTATCAGAATATCAAAAAGCCGGAGTTAAGTCTGGCGGAACAGGAAGTATCAGTTTTGATGCTGATTTCTAGGAATCTGTTCTAGAGAAAATAGTGCCAAAAGTTATCTGGCACAAAACCAAATCAAAATAATATAATCGCTTTTGCGATTACAACTAATTAAAAAACAATAGCAGCATGTATGTAGTAAAAAGAGACGGCAAAAAAGAGCCAGTGATGTTCGACAAAATCACGGCAAGAGTAAAAAAAATGTGTTACGGTCTTAACAAGATTGTAGATCCAGTAAAGGTGGCCATGCGTGTTATAGAGGGTTTGTATGATGGTGTTACCACTCCAGAACTAGACAGTTTAGCTGCCGAAATTGCTGCTACCATGACTACTGCACATCCAGATTATGCAAAACTAGCTGCAAGAATTGCTGTATCTAACTTACATAAAAATACCAAGAAATCTTTCTCTGAAACCATGGTGGATTTATACGAATATGTAAATCCAAGAACGGGTAAAAAAGCACCGTTGTTATCTGAAGAAGTTTTTAAAATAATAACTGATAATGCTGAAAAATTAGATTCTACAATTATTTACAGTAGAGATTTTAATTATGATTTCTTTGGATTTAAAACACTTGAACGTTCGTATCTATTAAAATTAAATGGAACCATTGTAGAAAGACCACAACACATGCTCATGCGTGTTTCTATAGGAATTCATTTAAATGATATTGATGAAGCAATTGCAACGTATGAGTTAATGAGTAAGAAGTTTTTTACTCATGCAACTCCTACCTTATTCAATGCAGGTACACCAAAACCACAAATGTCTTCATGTTTCTTATTACAAATGCAAGACGACAGTATAGATGGAATTTATGATACACTAAAGCAAACTGCTAAAATATCCCAGTCTGCCGGTGGAATTGGATTGTCTATTCATAACGTTCGTGCTACAGGGTCTTATATAAGAGGAACTAATGGTACTTCTAATGGAATTGTACCGATGTTAAAAGTTTTTAATGATACAGCCAGATATGTAGATCAGGGAGGTGGAAAAAGAAAAGGATCTTTTGCCATGTACATAGAACCCTGGCATGCTGATATTTTTGAATTTTTAGATTTGAAAAAAAATCACGGAAAAGAAGAAATGAGAGCACGTGATTTATTCTATGCGATGTGGATGCCAGATTTATTTATGAAACGCGTGCAAGAAGACGGAAATTGGACGTTGATGTGTCCAAATGAGTGCCCGCATTTATTTGATACTTATGGAGACGAATTTGAAAAGTTATATGAAGGCTATGAAAAAGTAGGAAAAGGGAGAAAAACTATTAAAGCAAGAGAGCTTTGGGAGAAAATTTTAGAATCTCAAATTGAAACGGGAACTCCTTACATGCTTTATAAAGATGCAGTCAACAGAAAATCAAATCACAAGAATTTAGGAACCATTAGATCTTCTAACTTGTGTACAGAAATAATGGAGTATACAGCTAATGATGAAGTAGCTGTGTGTAATTTAGCTTCTATAGCTTTACCGATGTTCGTTAGTCAAAACGAGGCAGGAGAAAAATATTTCAATCATAAAAAATTATATGATGTAACTAAGAAAGTAATCAGAAACTTAGATACGGTTATTGACAGAAATTACTATCCAGTAAAAGAAGCAGAAAACTCTAACTTTAGACACAGACCAGTTGGGTTAGGTGTTCAGGGTCTTGCAGATGCATTTATCATGCTACGCCTGCCATTTACATCTGAAGCTGCAAAAAAATTAAATCAAGAGATTTTTGAGACCTTATACTTTGCCTCTGTTCAATCTTCTATGGAGATTGCCAAAGCCAAAGAACCGTATTCAACATTTAAGGGGTCTCCAATGTCTGAGGGAGAATTCCAATATAACATGTGGGGAATTAATGATGAAGATCTAAGTGGAAATTGGGACTGGAAAAAATTACGTAAAAATGTAATTAAACATGGAGTTAGGAACTCGTTATTGGTCGCTCCAATGCCAACAGCATCTACTTCTCAGATTCTTGGGAATAATGAAGCTTTTGAACCATATACTTCTAATATTTACACTAGACGTGTTCTTTCAGGTGAATTTATTGTAGTAAATAAGCACCTTTTGGAAGACTTGGTAGAAATGGAATTATGGGATAACAATATGAAAGAAGAGATCATGCGAGCAAATGGATCTATCCAACATATAGACAAAATTCCACAAGAATTAAAAGAATTATACAAGACTGTTTGGGAAATGAGCATGAAAGATATTATTGATATGGCTCGTCATAGAGGGTATTTTATAGATCAGTCGCAATCCTTAAATTTATTTATGCAAGATGCAGATTTTGCAAAATTAACATCAATGCATTTCTATGCATGGAAATCTGGATTGAAAACAGGAATGTATTATTTAAGAACAAAATCTGCGGTTAATGCAATTCAGTTTACGCTTTCTAAAGAAAAGAAAGAAACAACTCAAGAGCAAGACGCTCCAATGACGCCAGAAGAATTCAAAGCAATGGTAGAATCTTCAAAAAATGGAGGACCAGATGATGATTGCTTAATGTGTGGTTCTTAGAAACTAGTTAATATTACAGGTTTAAAAAAGAATCTCAATATAGTTGAGATTCTTTTTTTATATATATCAAAATCACAAGAATTATGATGAATTGGGAACAATTACTTTCTTTAAAACGGTTTGGAGACATTCAAAAACGTCCAAGAGCCAAACAAGACGAAACACGTTTGGGTTTTGAGGTAGATTTTGATAGAATCATATTCTCAGAAGCATTCAGAAGTTTACAAGATAAAACTCAGGTAATTCCACTTTCAGAAACAGATTTTGTTCACACTAGACTAACGCACAGTCTAGAAGTCTCTGTAGTTGGAAGAACTTTAGGAAGAAGGGTTGGAAAAGTTTTACTAGAAAGACATCCAAATTTAGTAAAACTTGGGTACACCTTCAATGATTTTGGAGCCATTGTTGCTGCAGCCTCTGTGATGCACGATATCGGAAATCCTCCATTTGGCCATTCTGGAGAAAAGGCAATAGGCGAATATTTTAAGACAGGTACAGGAATTCAATACAAAAAAGAGTTAACGCCAAAGGAATATCAAGATTTAGTAGATTTTGAAGGGAATGCAAATGGGCTTAAAATTTTAACTGAAAATAGAGAAGGTATCTACGGTGGGTTGCGTCTGTCTTATGCCACACTTGGAGCATTTATTAAATACCCAAAAGAATCGTTACCAAAAAAACCTACAAGTCACATAGCAGACAAAAAGTATGGATGTTTTCAGTCAGAAAAAGAGTCTTTTTTAGATATAGTTGAAGATTTAGGGTTACTTAAAAAATCTAAAACAACTGATATTAGTTATCATAGACACCCATTAACTTTTTTAGTAGAGGCTGCAGATGATATCTGCTATACTATTATAGATTTTGAGGATGGAATTAATTTGGGCTTAATAGAAGAAGAATTTGCATTAGAGTATTTAATAAAATTAGTAAAAAACACCATCGATATAAAAAAATACCATTCATTAAAATTTAAAAAAGATAGAGTCAGCTATTTAAGAGCATTAGCTATCAACACCCTAATTAATGAAGCCGTTGATATTTTCTTAGCGAACGAATCTGCTATTTTAAAAGGATCTTTTTCTTCATCATTATTAGAGAAATGTGCCTATGAAGCGCAAATTAACGATATTATTAATATTAGTGTTTCAAAAATATATAAGAGTCAAGAAGTAGTAGAAAAAGAAGTGGCTGGGTATAAAATAATAGCCGATTTATTAAACATTTTTGTAACTGCCATAAACAATCATCAAACAGGAACCCTATCTAACTATGACTCTTTACTACTTAATTTGCTTCCAAAAGAATTTATGATTAGTTCTGAATCTACGTACGAAAGAATCATGTCTATTTGCACGTATGTTTCGAGAATGTCAGACAGTTACGCTATTAGAATTCATAAAAAGATACAAGGGAGTATTATGTAATAAAAGGGATTAACCCTCAGAGATTCAAAATATATTTTAAGATAAACTTTGTATGATTTGTCTAATAGACGCTGAGTCTATTCCATTTATTTTTTGTAATTCATCTATCGTTCCGTGCTCAATAAAATTGTCATTTATTCCTAAAATAGTTACGGAGTTTTTATAGTTATGTTTGGCCATAAACTCTAGAATAGCTGACCCAACTCCACCATTTTTCACACCGTCTTCAATGGTAATGATATGATGAAAGTTGGCACATATTTTATGAAGTAATTTTTCATCTAGAGGTTTTGCAAATCGAAGATCATAATGAGCAACAGTAGAAAAATCTTCTAGTGCTTTGGGAACATTTTTTGCAATAGTTCCAATAGACAGCACCGCAATATCTTTCCCTTCTTGTAAACATACTCCTGTACCTATTTCAATAGCTTCAAAAGGACCTTCCCAATCTATCATCATGCCTCTTCCTCTTGGATAACGAATAACTATTGGATATGGAAGCCCTAGTTGAGCGGTATATAAAATATTCCTAAGTTCTACTTCATTTCTGGGAGCAAAAATAACCATATTAGGAATTGCTCTCATGTAGGCCAGATCAAAAACTCCATGATGAGTTGCCCCATCTTCACCAACCAATCCAGCTCTGTCTAAACAAAAAATAACTGGCAAATTTTGTAAAGCAACATCGTGTATTATTTGATCATACCCTCGCTGAATAAATGTAGAATAAATGGCACAAAAAGGCATCATTCCTTGGGTAGCCATCCCTGCTGCAAGTGTAACTGCATGTTGTTCGGCAATGCCAACATCAAAAGTACGCTTAGGGAACTTTTCTAACATTAATTTTAAAGAACTTCCAGTAAGCATGGCAGGAGTGATTCCAATAATTTTTTCATTTTGTGCTGCCAATTCAACAATGGTTTTTCCAAAAACGTCTTGATATTTTGGAGGAGTAACTTCGGTGCTTTTAGGAACTAATTTTCCTGTTTTAGCATCAAATTTTCCTGGAGCATGATATTTTACTTGATCTTTTTCTGCTAGATCTAACCCTTTCCCTTTGATGGTATTGATGTGCAAGAATTTGGGACCTTTTTTATTTTTTAAACGGCTCAATTCTTTAAGTAACCCATCTAAATCATGGCCATCAATAGGTCCAGAATAATCAAAGTTGAGTGCTCGGATAATATTGTTTTTTGCTAATGATTTATCTGTTTTTACCTTTGTTAGATACTCCTTTAAGGCACCTACCGAAGGATCGATGCCAATGGCATTATCATTTAAAATAATTAGCAAATTAGCATCGCTTACACCAGCATGGTTCAGAGCTTCAAAAGCCATTCCGCTAGCAATAGAAGCATCACCAATGACAGCAATATGATGTTTTTTTGAGTCTCCTTTTAAAGAAGAAGCTATCGCCATTCCTAGAGCAGCAGAGATAGAGGTAGAAGAATGGCCAACACCAAAAGCATCATATGTGCTTTCAGTGATGTTGGGAAATCCTGAAATTCCATGAAGCTGTCTGTTTGTATCAAAAATAGCTTTCCTACCTGTTAAAATTTTGTGTCCGTAGGCCTGATGGCCTACATCCCAAATTAATAAATCATTGGGTGTATCAAACAAATAATGCAGTGCAATGGTTAATTCTACTACGCCAAGACTTGCTCCTAAATGACCTTGTTTAGCAGCAACGATATCTATGATAAATTCACGCAATTCTTTTGCCAATTTTGGCAATTGATCTGGAGTTAATTTTCTCAGATCTGAGGGGAATTGTATGGCGTCAAGTAAAGCATTCATCATCCTACAAAAATACAATTTTACAACTCAAAAGATATTTGTAATATTGAATAAATATTTT
>JABAZK010000104.1 GCA_018608485.1 Flavobacteriaceae bacterium
CTCATGAACAAGGAGTTATTTGGACTGCAACAGATGATGGAGTATTGCAAATCACAAAAAATGGAGGGAAAACTTGGGAGCTTGTCACTCCTAAAAATCTACCTGAAACCCTAATTAATTCAATTGAAGTATCTCCTCATGACAAGGCTACAGCTTATATAGCCACCACTCGTTACAAATTCAACGATTATACCCCTGCTATATATAAAACCACTAATTACGGAAAATCTTGGGTTAATATTAGTTCAGGGATTCCTTCAGGTGCTTTTACAAGAGTGGTAAGAGAAGATACCCAGCAAAAAAACTTACTTTTTGCTGGAACAGAATTAGGGATGTATATCTCTTGGAATGGAGGAAAAGTATGGAAATCATTTCAATTAAACTTGCCAATAACACCAATTACAGATTTAAAAATTAGCCATAACGATTTAACTATAGCTACCATGGGAAGATCTTTTTGGGTATTAGATGACCTAGGTTTACTAAGGCAGTTTGAGGGTAACAAAACAACTTTTAAACTACTTACCCCAGAGGATGCAATTATAGGAAACTGGAGAAGTCAATTAAACTACTCATCTGAGAACTTTTCTGGAACTGATGATTCGGAGGGTGTAAACCCTGCTAATGGAGTTGTGTTCTATTACTATTTACCTAGGAAATCAAAAAATAAGGAGTTAACTTTAGAAATAAAAGATAAAGATGGAAATGTAGTTAGAACTATTCGTTCAAAGTCCAACCTTAATTACCAAAGATATCCCGGTGGTCCATCACCCGAACCAACTTTATCAAATAATATTGGACTTAATCGGTTTGTATGGGATATGAGACATCAAAGTTTACCTGGAATACCCACCGCTTATATAGAAGGGTCTTACAGAGGTCATAAAGCTATGCCAAATTTATATTCAGCATCGCTAAAACAAGAGGATAAAATATCTGAAGTATCATTTAGCATATTACCAAATCCACTATATAATATTTCTAAAGATGAATATCTAGAAACGCATAAGTTTAAAATTATAACTGAGGCAAATCTTACAGATATGCATAACAGAGTAAATAAATTGAAAAAGACTCAACGTCAATTAATAAAGATTATCAAGGAATTACCTAAAGAACAAAAATATATAGGTTTAAAATCTAAAGGAGAAGCTATAATCCAACAACTAAAATCTTGGGATGAAGATATGGTTCAACGAAAGTCTAAAGCTTATGACGATGTGGAAAATTTTCCAAATAAATTTACTGCAGAATATATCTTTCTTATGAACCAAAATGACAGCAGCATCCCTAAACTAAATTCAGCCTCAAAAAACAGACTTGAAGAACTAAATAAGGAATGGATTGAGTTAAAAAATAGGTCAGAGGAACTAATCCAGAAAGTGATTCCAGCTTATAATAAACTACTGTGGAACAACGAAATTGGAGCTCTTAATGTAAAGTAAATACTATTTTTTATGTATTAGATTATCAGTAGTCCTCTACTATAAACTGTATTTTATCACCTGATATTTTTTGACTGACCCTTGCTACAGCAATTTCAGATAATTGAAGAATTCTTGGATATCCTCCTGTTACTTGGCAATCTTGCATTAAAATAATGCATTTTCCTGATGGAGTGAGCTGAACTGTTCCTGGCAAGACTGCCGATGTAAGTATTGAAGATAAGTTATTTTCTAAAGATTCTTTTAGCCGATATCCTACCCTATTATTATCATCTGATATTGAGAAAGGAGTAAACAATTTATGCTGCTGTTCTTTGTTGAGTTTGGAAAACTCTGGTCCTTTTAAACAAGGTAAATACAGTGTTGTAAAATGTTTATCAGTTACCCGAACTTTAGATAAACTAGTTTCTGTACGCTCCTTAACAGGTAGTATAGGTAGCATAGCGCCTTTACCTAATTTTTGCTGAGTAATTCCATCAAAAAAACTTCGGCTACCATACACTTTTTCAGTTTGAATACCTCCTTGAACAGACAAATAAACTCTAGCACCATAAACTCTTTTACCAAATGATAAAACTGAATCTTTTTTTATAAAGTATACAGATTGCATCTTTATTAATTTCCCATTTAATTTTGGAGAAAAATCACCACCAGTTAAACAGATATAAGTATCGGATGTAAATTTAAATTTCCCTTGTCCAAAAGTAATTTCTATAAGGGCGTCTTTCTCATGATTTTTCAATAAAGCATTGGCCATTGTTGCCGCATAGGTATCCGCGCACCCAGCTTGTGGAACACCCATCTTTGTATGACCAAAACGACCTTGATCTTGGACAGAACAATAAATGCCTGGATGTAAAATTGCTATCATAATGGTCTTTTTTTAATGATAAATTCTTGTTTTATGACCTCTCTTTCTATTTCATAAAAAGTATGAATGTCTACAGCAACAAATTGAATGCGATCACCTGGTTTAGCAAAACAGGGATTTGTAGCCTTCATATTGAAAAAATTTAGAGGAGACTTTCCAATGATATTCCATCCCCCAGAACTATTTTGAGGATAAACTCCAGTCTGAGCACCACCTATACCCACAGATCCTTTGTCTACTCGAACTCTTGGATTGGATTTCCTAGGAACATGAAGGTTTTGATGCAGCCCACCCAAGTAAAGAAATCCTGGCTGAAAACCAATAAAATAAACTAAGTAATCTGTTTCTGTATGCAATCTGATAATATCCGCTACACTACATTTTTTTTTATTGGCAATTTCCTCTAGGTCGATACCAAAAGAAGCATCATAACAAACAGGGATTTCCCATAAAAATTGATCTTGTTTAGTCAAATGGGATGACGCTGCAGATTTCTTTTTAAGTTGACTAATCGTAAGTTCTTTATCTACAATTGGATTTTGATACCTAATAAGCAGAGAATTATAAGCAATGATTGTATCTAAAATAGAATCTATTTCTTTGACCTGTCTCTCAAAAGAAATAATATCTTGAATAATATCTTGCGAAATGTTTGCAGGCCATTCTACTAAAATTGCTGACCTTCCAAAAAGCTTATATGTGAGTTGAAACTTCAATTACTTCGTATGGATATATTCTTGTAAATACTGTAATATTTCAATAGCTTTTTTAGTATCTCCATGAACACAAAAAGTAGATGCTTTAATCTCTTTTTCGTAAAAGTTTACAGTAGTTACCAATTGTTTCTCTGATATTTTTTGTACTTGTTTTAACACCTCATGTTTGTCTTCAATAAGCGCGTTAGATAAAGTTCTTGAGACCAAACTCAAATCTTCATTATACGTTCTATCTGCAAATGCTTCATAGATAATTTCTACCCCGCTTTGAATAGCAACTTCTTCTATCCTTGATTGATAAGGCACATATAATTTCACAGCTTCAAAAACATGTTGAATTGCAGCGATAACTACTGAAGCCTTTTCACGATTTACAGCAATTAAATTATACAAAGCACCATGTGGTTTTACATGATGAATAGTTGCGTCTTGGAGCAGTGCTCTTTCTTTAAAAACAGTAAGTTGATCCTCTAAACTTTTTTGAAGTTCGCTATTGGAAATATTCAAAACTTTACGTCCAAAATTCTCTCTGTCTGGAAATGAAGGATGTGCCCCTATTTTTACATTATGTTGAATAGCCAGCTGAATTACATTATCTATAATTTCTATGGAACCTGCGTGTGCTCCACAAGAAATATTGCAGGAAGAAATGAGTGGCATTATAATATGCTCATTATGTAACCCTTCGCCAAGATCGCAGTTAATATCTATCATCAAAAAATATTAAATTCAAAAACTTTGTCTAGGCCTCTTAATCCAAGAAAAATAGTTACAATCAAAATAATAAATCCTAAAATATTTTGGAATTTAGAATTCACATAATTTCCTAAAACTACTTTTTTATTCACCATCCAAAGGAGTATTCCTGCTACAACCGGAAGTAAAATACCATTAGCTACCTGTGCAAATTTAATGATCTCTATAGGCTTAATATCCAAAGATGAAAATACAACACCAGATGATAAGATTAGAAACCAAACAGCTCTAAATTGTTTTGATTTTAGTCCAGATTCCCATCCAAAACATCCTCTAGCTACATAAGCTGCGGCTAAAGGTGCAGTAATTGCTGAGGTAATTCCTGCAGCAAATAACCCAATCCCTAAAAAATAACTTGCAAAATCTCCATACAAAGGCGCTAGACTTTTCGCTAAGTCTGCTGCACTAGAAATTTCTCCCAAACCTATAGATGAGGCTGAAATAATGATAGCCATGGAAACAAGTCCTCCCAAAGCAATAGAAATAATAGTATCTTTTCTTACCGCTTTTAAATCTTTAGGGTTATTCCATTTTTCTTTGACTAAAGATGCATGTAAAAATAAATTATAGGGCACTACAGTAGTTCCTACTAAGCCTAGTATTGTTAATAAGCTGCCTTCAGGAAATGATGGGGTTAGAGCACCTTTTAATATATCAGAAATAGCTGGTTTTGTTAAAAAAGCCGTAATTAAAAAAGAGATACTCATAATGATTACTAGCATTACCAATACTCTTTCCAGAAATTTATAATTCCCTATGTAAAGTAATATAAAGGCTATAATTCCAACCACAAAACTCAATATATTGAGTGAATAGTTTCCCAAAGCAATTCTTAATTCTCCTGTAATAGTTTCTAATCCTAATATACCTCCACTAATATTCCCTGCCTCATAGGAAGCATTTCCTACAACAATTGCCGACAAAATAAGCAGCATTATTAATTTATTGATTATTGGGTGTTTAATTTCAGCTCTAATGACCTCAGACAAGCCTTTTTGTGATATGATTCCCAAACGAGAAGCCATTTCTTGTAATACAATGGTAGCTAAAATGGACAATACCATGGCCCAAAGTAAATGAAAGCCAAAATTAACTCCTGCTAATGTACATAAAGTAACGGTTCCTGGCCCTATAAATGCAGCAGCTACAAGAGTTCCTGGGCCTGAATTTTTAAACCAATTCTTAGTCATTTGATGCAGAATTTAATGCATAAATAGCAAAACTCCCCAACCAATGACCTCCTTCGTAGGAATCACCAACAACGTTAGGCAAAGAATAGTTTATATGCTCATAAGCGATCTTTTTTAAATGATTGTAGGATGGTAAATCCTTAACAATGTCAAACAAAGCCCATGCTCTAGAAAAATTTACGCCATCTAAGTGCACCAATTTTCCGTCTGTTCTATCTGAAACCTCACCAACTGCTAATTGATAGTTAATATCTTTTAATTGAGGTAAGAAGTTAGCAAACCAATTTGTAAATACTTTTCGAGGTAATACTCGCTTCATTATTGCTGCTTCCTGTAAACAAGGCGATAAAAAATCATAACCACTTGGCTCCCATGAGATTGGACAATCTGAATCATTTAAATAAAATTTTATAGCGCTATTTTTTATCATTTCAAGCATAGATTCATCACCTACTACTAAAGCATAATCCCATGCAAAAGTTAATCCGAAAGCAGTATTAGGATGTTCTCCAGCTCTAACTGGATAATTTAGATTTGGAATAAAATCTAAATATTTTTGAACAATTAAATCAGTAAGAGGTTGTAGATTATCCTCTAATTCTCTTGCAATTTTATCATCCCATGTATGAAGTGCTTCCGCTAATTTTAAAACCCAAGCCCAACCATAAGTTCTTTCATAACTTTTATTGTGTTTTCCTAAAAAATAATCTACCTCTTTTAATATATTTTCTTTAGATATATGTTTCAATAACTTGCTTTTAATTTCAGCGTTATTCTCTAATTTTGGAAATTGTTTGAGTAAAGAAACCATACTCCAGTGACCGTGAACAGAAGAATGCCAATCAAAACAGCCATAAAATGCAGGATGAAGCTCTTTGGGAGATTTTAAATCCTTGAAACCGCCAATAGTCTGCCCCAGTTTGTTGGGATATTCTATATCAACACAATGCATCGGTAAATTTACCAGTCGCTGTGCTTGATTCAAATTTAGTATTGGTAACTTAACATCATCACTTGAATGCTCTTTAGAAGTTTTTGATGTCTTTGTACAAGCTAAAAATAACAAGACACAAAACACCATAAAATAATTTTTCATAATTAATTTCCTATTTATCTTCTAAAAGTAGACAAAAGAATTCAAAAAAAAAGTAAACTTTATAATGCTTTTACACTTGATAGTATAGCTCGTTAAAAAGCGTAACGTTGAGGACCACCTCTTCTTATTTCTTCATTTGCAAATTCTTCAAACTGCTTAAAGTTTTTTCTAAAAGCATTAGAAAGTTTAAACGCTGTTTTATAATAAGCAGCGTCATTATTCCAAGTAGTTCTAGGACTTAAAACAGATGTCGGAACTCCTGGACATCTTCTAGGTTGTGCAACACCAAAAACAGAATGTATATGGTAATCTTCATACGTATAGTTCCCTAACTCTCCATTTAAAACAGCTGTAATCATAGCCCTTGTATATTTCAAAGCCATTCTTTTTCCAACTCCATATTGACCTCCAGACCAACCGGTGTTTACCAACCAAACATTTACTCCTGCTTCTTTCATTTTCTTACTCAACATTTCTGCATAACGGGTAGGATGAAGTGGCATAAAGGGAGCACCAAAACATGCTGAAAAACTTGGAACAGGTTCAGTTACACCTGCTTCTGTTCCAGCAACTTTTGCTGTATATCCGGATATAAAATGGTAGGCTGCCTGACTGGGAGTTAATTTAGAGATTGGAGGGAGAACTCCGAAGGCATCGGCGGTTAGAAAAAAGATGTTTTTTGGGTTTTTACCAATAGAAGGTTTTTGAATATTTTCTATATGTTCAATAGGATAACTAACTCTTGTATTTTGTGTAATTGAGGTATCAGAAAAATCAATTACACCATGTTTATCCATTATTATATTTTCAAGAATTGCGCCTTTTTTAATAGCATGATAAATTTCTGGTTCTTTGTTCTCAGATAAATCTATCGCTTTTGCATAACAACCTCCCTCAAAGTTAAAAACAGTATTTTCATTTGTCCAACCATGCTCGTCATCACCAATTAATTTTCTTTCTGGATCTGCTGATAGAGTCGTTTTTCCTGTTCCAGATAAACCAAAGAAAATAGCAGTATCTTTATTTTTACCAACATTAGCAGAACAGTGCATTGGCAATGTATTTTTAAATACAGGAAGAATAAAGTTTAATGCAGAAAAAATTCCTTTTTTAATTTCTCCTGTGTATCCTGTACCACCTATTAAAGCAATTTTTTTTGTAAAATTTAGTATTGCAAAATTATGTTGTCGGGTACCATCCATAGAAGCATCAGCCATAAAACCTGGTGCATTAATAACTGTCCATTCTGGTAAAAAGTCAACTAACTCTTTAGTTGTTGGCCTTAAAAACATATTATAAGCAAACATATTACTCCATGGATACTCATTTACTACTCGGATATTTAGCTTATAATTGGGATCTGCACAAGCATAGCTATCTCTTACAAAAATTTCTTTTTCTGATAGATATGAAGTTACCTTGTCATATAACTTATCAAAGTTATCTGTACTGAAAGGAATATTAATATCTCCCCACCAAACCTCATCTTTAGTAACATCATCTTTTACTATGAAGCGGTCTTTTGGTGATCTCCCTGTAAACTCTCCAGTGTTAATTGCGATCGCTCCAAGATTAGATTCTTTTCCTTGTTTTTTTTGAAGTATTATTGAATGTAATTCATTTGAGGTGAGTTGATAATGGATTGTTGAACTATTTATTCCTAGACTATTTAACGAAATCGATTTCGTATTTGTATCTATCATATCAATAATTTTTGTTTGATTAAACTTGAAGTAAAATTAAACATAATTTTAAAACAAGATAGAATCAGTTATTATTTTATTCACTTTTTTTTGTTGATTACTTTGAAAAGAAAAAAATGAATCATTAACAACCAACCAATCATAAAAAACACCCCCCCTAATGGTGTCACAAACCAAATACTTTTTGCAGAATAATTAAAAATATGAATCGCATAAATAGATCCTGAAAATAAAACTATACCAAAGAAAAAAACATAACTCACATAGTTTTTAAATTTATTTGAAAAAGGAGTGTATGTATTTACAAACAATAAAACAACAACATGATATATTTGATATCGAATACCCGTTTCTAAACTACTCATTTCTTTAGAAGTTAATATATCTTGTAATCCGTGCGCGGTAAAAGCTCCAAGTATAATAGCTGTCAATCCAAAGATGCAAGTAATTGCTAAATTTTTGTTCATATCTAATTGTAAAAAGAAGTTAAATCAGTCTATTTTTTTTTAATTTCGTTTATTAAGTAAATCAAAAATAAACATAATTCTACAATGAGAAACATCCTAGTAATTGGAGCTGGAAAATCTTGTTCATACCTAACAGACTACCTACAAAAAAAATCAACAGCTGAAAAGTTACACATTACAATTGCAGATATTTCTTTAGAGAACGCAAAGACTAGTGCTAGAAATCATCCTAACTCTTCCGCACTTCAATTTGATGTTT
>JABAZK010000012.1:0-6811 GCA_018608485.1 Flavobacteriaceae bacterium
CAACTGATGTCATTTGAGATTACTACAGAATTTTTAGAAAAACTAACCTCTTACATAGAGGGTTCTAAAAACAAGTCTATAATTGGTTTGTTTGAAGAAATGCATTATGCTGATGTTGCTGAAATTCTAGACGAATTATCTTTTGACAAGGTAGTTTATATTATAAAACTTCTTGACAGCGAAAAAACTTCGGCTGTATTAATGGAGTTAGACGAAGATATTCGGGAAAAAATACTTCAAAACCTTTCTGCTAAAGAAATTGCTGAAGAGGTTGAAGAGTTAGATTCTGATGATGCCGCAGATATTATAGGAGAACTTTCAGAAGAAAGACAAGAGGCTGTAATGTCTCAAATTGAAGATGAAGAACAGGTTAAAGAAATTGAGGAACTTCTTACCTATGATGAAGATTCTGCTGGAGGTTTAATGGCAAAGGAATTGGTGAAAGTGAATGAAAACTGGAGCGTTCTTAAATGTGTTCGTGAAATGAGAATGCAGGCAGAAAAAGTAACTAGGGTTCACTCTATTTATGTTGTTGATGACTTAGACAAACTGAAAGGGAGGCTCTCTTTAAAAGATCTTTTAATAACTTCTACAAAAACAGCTATTTCAGAAGTATATATTCCTAATGTAGATTTTGTAAATGTTCATGATAACTTAGACGAAGTTTCTAACAAAATGCGAAAATATGATTTAGAGGCCATTCCTGTTGTTGATAATGACGGTATTTTATTAGGGAGAATTACCATTGATGATATTGTTGATGTAATCAAAGAAGAAGCAGATAAGGATTACCAATTAGCAGCTGGTTTAACTCAAGATGTTGAAGCAGATGACAGTATTATTCAGTTAACTAAAGCAAGATTACCTTGGTTATTTCTTGGTCTTTTAGGTGGAGTAGGTGCTTTTTTAATCATGCAAATGTTTGAAAATACCTTTAGCGAAAATGCTATTTTATTCTTTTTTACCCCTTTAATTGCTGCCATGGCAGGTAATGTTGGTGTACAATCATCAGCTATTATTGTACAGGGATTAGCAAATGATGATGTAAAAGGAAGTATAAATAGTAGACTAATAAAAGAAATGTTATTGGCAACGCTAAATGGAATTGTTTTAGCGCTCTTTTTATTTCTATTTGTATGGTTATCTGTTGGAAATATTAATACTGCATTAGCTATTTCTGTTTCTCTTGTAGCGGTTGTTATTGTTGCAGGATTAATAGGCACTTTTGTTCCATTATTTTTAAATAAGCAAGGAATTGACCCGGCAATTGCTACAGGCCCATTTATTACCACTAGTAATGATATTTTTGGAATTTTAATTTATTTTATGATTGCAAAAATAATACTAGGTATATAGACCCTACTTAATTTTTTGAGAGAGATCCCAAAGTACCACACCACAACTCACAGAGATATTTAAGGAGTGTTTAGTTCCTTTTTGAGGGATTTCAATGCAATAGTCTGATTCTGAAACAACGTCTTGTTGAACTCCCTTCACCTCGTTTCCAAATACAATAGCAAGTTTTTTATTTGATTCAAAAGAAAAATGATCTAGCATCACGCTATTTTCAACCTGTTCTATTGAAGCTACTGTAATGCCTTCAGATTTTAATGCTCTTACAAGAGATAATGTGTCTTCTTTATACTCCCAATCTACAGACTCTGTTGCTCCTAGTGCTGTTTTATGAATTTCTCGATGAGGAGGAGTGGCTGTTATGCCACACAAATATATCTTTTCAACTAAAAAAGCATCGCTTGTTCTAAATACAGAGCCAATATTGTTTAAACTTCTAATATTATCTAACACCACAATAATTGGTGTTTTTGTGGTGTTTTTAAACTCAGATACTGAGATACGTCCTAGTTCGTTATTTCTTAGTTTTCTCATAAAAAGTTCTATCTTTAAACACTTGTAGTAAACAACAGTAAAACTAACTGAAAAATTCTGAAATTTGGCAAAATCTAAGCCCAAAAAGATAACACCCCTAATGAAGCAGTACAATGCAATCAAGGTTAAATATCCTGATGCTATGTTGCTTTTTAGAGTTGGTGACTTTTATGAAACCTTTGGTGAAGACGCAAAAAAAGCTGCAGGAGTATTAGGAATAATTCTTACCAAAAGAGGCGCTGGAAGCGATTCTGAGACAGCTTTGGCCGGATTTCCTCACCATTCTCTAAACACTTATTTGCCAAAATTGGTAAAAGCTGGGATGCGTGTTGCAATATGTGATCAGTTAGAAAACCCAAAAATGACCAAAACCATTGTAAAACGTGGTGTTACAGAGCTAATAACCCCAGGAGTATCTTTAAATGATGAAGTGCTTCAATCAAAGTCTAATAACTTTTTAGCTGCGGTACATTTTGGAAAACGACTACTAGGAGTTTCTTTCTTAGATGTTTCTACTGGAGAATATTTGTTAGCTCAAGGAAATGAAGAATATATAGACAAGCTGCTACAAAACTTCAATCCTTCTGAAGTATTAGTTCAAAAACAATTCAAAAAAAAATTTAAAGAACTTTTTGAAGACCGTTTTTATACTTTTTTCCTTGACGACTGGGTCTTTCAAAAAGAATATAGTGTTGATTCTTTACACAATCATTTTGGTGTAAACTCTTTACGTGGTTTTGGTGTGCAAGAAATTCCTGAGGGTATTATAGCTGCTGGTGCAGTATTATATTACCTGTCAGAGACGCAACACAACAACCTAAAACACATTCAAAATATTAGCAGAATTGCGGAGGATAAATATATCTGGATGGATCGTTTTACTGTTCGTAATTTAGAATTATATCACGCTTCATCACACAATGCCGTAACATTATTAGATGTCATTGATAAAACAATTTCTCCAATGGGAGGAAGGTTGTTAAAAAGGTGGTTAGCGCTTCCTTTAAAAGATGTTAAAAAAATTCAACACAGGCACGAATTGGTTAAGCACTTTATTGAAAATGACAGTTTCTCCGAAACCATTAAATTTCAATTACATCAGATTAGTGATATTGAGCGTTTAGTTTCCAAAGTTGCTACAGGAAAAATCTCTCCTAGGGAGTTAGTTTTACTTAAAAACTCTTTAAAGGCAATTTTACCCGTCAAAAAAGAAGCTTTAACAAGCAAAAACACCTCCGTAAATAAATTAGGAAACGAAATTTTAGATTGTGCTGAAGTAATTTTAAAAATTGATACCGCCCTTTTTGACGAGGCTCCTGTTAATATAAATAAAGGAAATGCAATTGCAAATGGGGTTTCTGAAGAATTAGATGAGCTAAGAGCTATTTCTACTTCTGGAAAAGAATATTTAGATAATATGTTGGCTCGTGAGAGCGAAAAAACAGCTATTCCCAGCTTAAAAATAGCTTTTAACAATGTCTTTGGTTATTATATTGAGGTAAGAAATACCCACAGAGATAAAGTTCCTGAAGAATGGATTCGAAAACAAACTCTTGTAAATGCTGAACGATATATAACAGAGGAGCTTAAAGAATACGAAACTAAAATTTTAGGCGCTGAAGAAAAAATTCAAGAACTTGAACGACAGTTGTTTTTAAGGTTAATTCAAGAAATTATTGAATTTATAGAGCCTATTCAGCAAAACGCTAAAATAATTGCCCAAATAGACTGTCTGTTGTCTTTTGCTGTGTTGGCAATTTCTAATAATTATATTCGTCCTATTGTAGACCAAAGTACCGAAATAGAAATTAAAAACGGTCGTCATCCAGTTATTGAAAAACAATTACCAATTGGTGAAGAATACATTGCTAATGATGTTGTATTAAACAGAAGCCAACAACAAATTATTATGATTACTGGGCCAAATATGTCTGGGAAGTCTGCCATTCTTCGACAAACAGCACTAATTGTTTTATTGGCACAAATGGGTAGTTATGTTCCAGCCCAAAATGCAAGAATAGGTGTAGTTGATAAAATATTTACTAGAGTAGGAGCCAGCGATAATATTTCTATGGGAGAATCTACTTTTATGGTAGAAATGAATGAAACAGCTTCAATTCTTAATAATATTTCCGACAGAAGTTTAGTATTGTTGGATGAAATTGGAAGAGGAACCTCTACGTACGACGGAATTTCTATTGCTTGGGCTATTGCTGAGTATCTTCATGAACATCCTTCAAGGGCAAAAACACTATTTGCCACGCATTATCATGAATTGAATGAAATGACCGTAACTTTTGAGCGTATAAAAAACTTTAATGTATCTGTTAAAGAGCTTAAAGACACCATTGTTTTCTTGCGTAAATTAGTTTCTGGAGGAAGCAATCATAGTTTTGGAATTCATGTCGCTAAATTGGCAGGTATGCCTAATCAAGTAATTCATAGAGCTTCAAAAATACTAAAACAGCTTGAAAAAAATCAAACAAGTGAAGAGGTAAAAGAGACGCTAAAAGAGGTGCAGCAAGATGAGATGCAACTTAGTTTTTTTCAACTAGATGATCCTTTATTGGAAGATTTAAGAGAGGAAATTTTAACAACCAATTTAGACACCTTAACACCTATTGAAGCACTTATGAAGTTAAACGAAATAAAGCGGATGTTGATAAAAAAATAAACGCAATAACAGTTCTTCAATTATTCCCATTTTTATATTCAATCTTTGCTATCTTTGTAGTCTTATGTATGTTAATTTTTTATTTATTGGCGGACCTGAAATTTTTATCATTGTTTTAATAGTGGTAATGGTTTTTGGTGCAGATAAAATTCCTGAAATAGCCAGAGGGTTGGGCAAAGGAATAAGGCAGGTAAAAGAGGCCACGAATGATATCAAAAAAGAAATAAATGACAGTGCAAAAGACCAAGGGTTAGACGCTGGCTTAACAAATGATATTAAAAAAGAAATAAAAGATGCAAAAGAAGGGTTAGATAAGATTACAGGCCCTATTAAGAGAAACTTCTAAATAGTAAACAATTTACATATCACAAGCTGATTTTCCAAGATACGTTCTTTTTATACAACTCTACTAATTGAAAGACCGTCTCTAATTGGCAACAAAACAGTCTCTACTCTTGGATCTGAGTTTAATAAACGATTATACTCTAGGAGCGCTTTCGTATCGATGTCTTTTTTGTCTAACTTTTCTACAACTTTCCCGCTCCACAAAACGTTGTCTGATAAAATAATCCCTCCTTTTTTCATTTTACCTATTACTAGGTTAAAATAATTGCAATAATTTGATTTATCGGCATCTATAAATACTAAATCAAACTTTTTATCAAGCGTTGGAATAATCTCTACTGCGTTTCCAATATGTTGTTTAATTTGATCTCTAAATCCAGATTTTTTAAAATATTTATTTTGAATATCCTCGAGCTCTTCGTTTTTGTCTATGGTGTCAATTGTTGCTTCATTAGAGATTCCTTCAGCAATACAGATAGCAGAATATCCTGTATAAGTTCCTATCTCTAAAATATCTTTCGGGTTAATTATCTTAGAAATCATTGATAAGATTCGTCCTTGAAAGGCACCGCTTAACATTCTAGGATTGAGTACTCTTTGCCAGGTCTCTTTGGTTAATTCTTGAAGTATTTGAGGTTCTTTTTGCGAGTTATCAACTACATATTCATCTATTTTTCCTGGAAGAAAATTCATGCTCTTATAAAAAATTAAACTATTCTTTTACGTATCTTTTTTCTATTTCCTTTTTTAAAAACTCTTTTTCGCTTGGGGTCATACAAAGTGAAATTTGTTTCTTTTTATCATCGTTGGATTTATTTCTGCAAAGCTTTGTTAAGAATACATTTTGTTTTGAATATTTAGTACAAATTTTACAGCATAGAAAATGGATATTTAGCTGTATTTTTTCAAAAAAGGTAGCTTCTTTGTACTGGCTTTTGTCACAAATAGCAACCGCTTGTTTACATGTTATGTTTAGTTTTTTAAACATTATTTATTTATTAAACCAATTATCTTCCAAACACCTTCTTAACTGAGTTCTGGCTCTATGAATTATGACCCATAGATTAGACGAAGTAATTTCTAATTCATTACATATAACTTCTGTATCTATCTCTTGTATCGTTCTCATTTTAAAGACCATTGCATATTTTTCTGGCAGCTTGTCTATACAAGAATTTATTTGATTTTGAAGTTCTTTATTTTCCAACTGCTTTTCGGCCATATTGTCCCACGTTTGAGGCACTCTTTCTTCTAACCAATCACCATCATTATCACCCTCATTATAGAAATTCATCCTAACTTCAGCTTTCCCTTTTTTAGAATTAATCTTCCTGTAATGGTCAATTATCTTTCTTTTGAGAATTGATACAAGCCAGGTTCTTTCGCTTGCCTTTCCTTCAAAATTCTTTGCGGATTTTAATGCAGAAAAAAAAGTGTCTTGAACAATGTCTTTTGAAAGTTCATAATTACTAACCCTTGCGAGAGTGTATTTAAAAAGATAGTCTGAGTATTTATCTATCCATTTATTTGGGTCTAATTTTTGCAAAACAAGTGATTAAATTATCATTATAATCTTGTATCAAAGATACATTGTTTTATTTTTTTCAAGGGCTAAAGAACTATGGATGACAAAAAGGTTGGCAAAAAAATTTATAATTTATTAAGAAGTGCTTTTCTTTATTTTTTAAGCAGTACACATATCTTATGATATTTAGTACTTTTACAAAACCTTAATTAAAAAATTATGTCTGTAGCTAAAAAGCAATACAAAAGAATTACTACTCGGTCATTAGTAGAAATGAAAGCTAATGGAGAAAAAATTTCAATGTTAACAGCATATGACTATACCATGGCTAAAATTGTAGATGGTGCAGGTATCGATGTAATTCTTGTTGGGGACTCTGC
>JABAZK010000012.1:6911-8491 GCA_018608485.1 Flavobacteriaceae bacterium
GAATCTATAAAAAGAATATTAAACGCAGGTATTCCTGTGATGGGGCATTTAGGTTTAACTCCTCAATCAATTTATAAATTTGGTACCTACACTGTGCGTGCTAAAGAAGATCAGGAGGCAGAACAACTATTGGAAGATGCGTTAATGCTAGAGAAACTTGGGTGTTTTGCAATCGTTTTAGAAAAGGTGCCAGCTGCTTTAGCAAAAAAAGTTGCTGACTCTATTTCTATCCCAGTTATAGGAATTGGCGCTGGAGGTGGGGTTGATGGTCAGGTGTTGGTAACCCATGATATGTTGGGAATGACACACGAATTTAATCCTAGATTTTTAAGAAGATACTTAGATTTATATGAGGAAATGACAGCTGCTTTTAAAAACTATATCTCTGACGTAAAAAGTAAAAACTTCCCCAATAAAAAAGAACAATACTAGATTTGTGAAAATACTACATATAGACACCAATCACCCTTCTTTAATTGAGCAGTTAGCATCTGCCGGGTTTGAGAACTACGAAGACTACTCTTCTTCTAAATCCGATATTGAACAAAAAATAAGTAGATATGATGGAATTGTCATACGAAGTCGTTTCGCTATTGACAAATCATTTTTAAAAAAAGCAACAAAACTTAAATTTATAGCTAGAGTAGGGGCTGGTCTGGAAAATATAGATTGTGAATACGCTCTAACAAAAAAAATAGAATTAATTGCTGCGCCTGAAGGAAACAGAAATGCTGTTGGTGAACATGCGTTAGCGATGTTATTGTCTCTATTTAATAATCTTAATAAAGCAGACAAAGAAGTTAAGCAAGGGCTTTGGCTTAGAGAAGAAAACAGAGGGGTAGAATTAGATGGGAAAACAGTCGGCATAATTGGGTATGGAAATATGGGAAAATCTTTCGCAAAAAAACTTCGTGGTTTTAATGTTGAGGTTTTATGTTACGACATCAAACCATCTGTTGGTGATGAAAATTGCAAACAAGTTTCTTTAGAGGAACTGCAGGAAAAAGCAGAGGTTTTAAGCCTTCATACTCCACAAACAGCACTTACAGAAAAAATGATAAATACTTCATTTATCAAAAGTTTTAGAAAGAATTTTTGGTTGATCAATACAGCTCGAGGGAAATCTGTGGTAACAAAAGATTTGATTTTGGCATTAAAATCTGGGAAAATACTGGGTGCAGGATTGGATGTCTTAGAGTATGAAAAGTCCTCCTTCGAAAATCTATTTTCTAAAAATCTAATGCCCGATGCATTTCAATATTTGATTGCAGCTGAAAATGTTTTGTTATCGCCTCATGTAGGGGGATGGACTCAAGAAAGCAAGGAAAAATTAGCACAAACCATTGTTGCTAAAATTAAAGAGAAGTTTTCTTCAAGGAAAAATTTAATAAATTAAAACACTCAATTTCAATGTTTTATGTTTTTTTGATCAAAAAAAATATCTCAAGACCATCCAATTTATAAACAATTCTATGATTACAATAAAAGACATTAAATTAGCCAACAAAAACCTAACGAATTATATCAAATGAAAATTCTATCAAACCATCCAACAGAAATATTAATCTTACTTTTTTTAA